>JAISMI010000065.1 GCA_031276835.1 Holosporaceae bacterium
AGATATTTTATTTTTTCCACGATATCTGGCGGCAATCTTTTTAAATCGCCAATGGCTATAATGCGAATACCGTGCCTGGTAACAAAATCATCGACATTTGCGAAAAATCCCCTAAATATCTCCAGGAGATAGTTAATTTCCTCCGACGATCTGTTCCAATTTTCCATGGAAAACATGTAGTAGGTGACGTATTTTATTCCATAATTTGGAAGAAGCGGCGTTATGCGTCTCAGTCGCTCGTATCCGCTTTTATGCCCTAATAAAGTCGGGATATTCCGTTTATGAGCCCATCGTCGATTACCGTCTAATATAAAGGCAATATGCTCCAATGAATTGCTCATTTAAACTTTCATTATTTCTTTTTCTTTTATGGACAGAGAGGCGTCTATTTTTTTTACGAACTCGTCCGTAATTTTTTGTATGTCGTCCAGCATTCTTTTTTGCTGGTCTGCGGAAATTTCTTTATTTTTTTCCCGCTTTTTTACTTCGTCCATTCCGTCTTTGCGGATATTTCTGATGGCTATTCTGGTTTGCTCCGCATATTTTCCGGCGAGTTTGCAAATTTCTTTTCTTCTTTCTTCGCTCAGATCTGGAATGGCTATTCTTATCAACTGACCGTCGATAATCGGGCTCAATCCCAATTGAGAATTTCTAATGGCTAACTCCGTCGGTTTAACTAAAGAGGAATCCCAAACTTGGATTGTCAGCATTCTTGCCTCCGGAGTACTGACGGTTCCCACCTGCTGAATGGGAACTTTATTGCCGTAGGCTTCGACCATAATATGATCCAAAATCGTTACCGAAGCTCTACCGGTTCTTAGACCTCCGAATTCCTTCAAAAGATTTTCAAAACTGAAGCTCATCTTTTTTCGCACGTCTTCCAATAGCATGATCCCCTCCTATAAATCAAGATATTTTAGAACAAATTCCTTCGCCGGACAAAACTTTTTCTAAATTTCCTTCTTCCTGCAGCGAAAATACAAATATCGGCATATTATTTTCCTGAGCCAAAGTAACGGCCGTTTGATCCATTACCTTAATGTTCTTTTCAAATATATCTTTGTAGTGCAGTTTATTGTACAAAATGGCGTTGGGATTTTTTTGCGGATCCGAATCATAGACTCCGGCGACTTTGGTGGCCTTCATGAGCGCGTCGCATCCGGTTTCCAACGCCCTCAAAATTGCGGCCGTATCCGTGGTGAAATATGGATTTCCCGATCCGGCGGCGCAAATTACTATTCTCTTTTTTTCAATATGCCGAACCGCCTTTCTGCGAATATACGGCTCGCAGAGGGTCGACATCGATATGGCCGACATGACGCGGGTTGAAACGCCAATCTTTTCTAAAGAATTTTGTAAAGCTATGGAATTCATAATGGTGGCCAACATGCCTATATTGTCGGCCGCCGCCCGATGCATTCCGTAGGCGGCGCCGGAAACGCCTCTAAAGATATTTCCTCCTCCTATCACTAGGCAGATTTCATAGCCTTTTTCATGAATGCGTTTAACTTCTCCGGCGATACGATCAACTGTTTTAACGTCCAGGCCAAAATCCAAACTCCCCATGAGGAATTCTCCGGAAATTTTTAACAATATTCGGCGGATCTTTTGCTCTAGCACAATAACTCCACTTTTTCTATGACAACTGGGCGGCAACTTCGGCGGCGAAATCAACCGATTGCTTTTCTATTCCTTCTCCCAACACAAATTTAACAAATCCTTTAATTGTCGTCGTCGCTCCTATTTCTTGAGAGGCGTTTGCGACGACGTCTTTAACTTTTGCGCTGCCGTCAATGACAAAAACTTGTTCCAGAAGTACGACTTCCTCGTAGAATTTTCTAATGCGACCTTCGACTATTTTTTCAATAAATTCCGCCGGTTTCCCCATGCTTTTCGCCTGATCTAAAACTACATTTCGCTCTCTTTCCAGCAGAGACGGATCCAAATCTTCGATGGACAATGATTGCGGATTGGCCGCCGCCACATGCATCGCTATTTTCTTTCCTAAATCCAGTAGTTTTTCCTTATCTCCAGAGGATTCCAATGCCACCAAAATACCAATTTTTCCGAGATCTGGGGAGACTTTATTATGAACATAGGAAGCCACCACGCCCTCGGAAACAGATAGATAAGCAGTTCGACGTATTCCCATATTTTCGCCGATTACGGCGATCAAATTTGTCAATTCTTCAGAAACATTTCGCTCCGTTTCCGGATATTTCAACGTTTTCAGGGTTTCGACGTCGCAATTATTTTTACGCGCTATTTTAACGACGTCTCCGACATATTTTTGAAATAATTCATTTCTGGCGACAAAATCCGTTTCGGCGTTGATTTCCACAATGGCGCCGCTTTTGCCCTCGACGCAGACTCCAATCAATCCCTCGGCGGCCACGCGTCCGGATTTTTTGGCCGCCGCCGCGAGACCTTTTTTGCGCAGCCAATCGACAGCGTTTTCTAGATTTCCATCGCACTCCACAAGAGCTTTCTTACAGTCCATCATACCGGCTCCGGTACGATCTCTAAGCGCTTTCACTTCAGTTGCTTTTATTTCTGTCATTATTTTTTCCTTCAATTAAACGGCGGATTCCGGCGTCGGATTTTCTTCCGCCTTTACTTCTTCATCCGATTTTATTTCCGGCTCTACGATTGGATTTTCCAGAGCTCCTACGTCGACTCCGGACGAAGATAGCTCCTTTTGGATTCCGTCTATTACGGCGCTCTCGAAAACGCTGCAATATAAATCTATCGCCTTTACGGAATCGTCGTTTCCAGGGATTGGATAGTCGACGATGGTTGGATCGGAATTAGTATCGCATATGCCAACGACCGGAATTCCCAAAACTCGAGCTTCCTCAACGGCGGTTTTTTCCATCGTAACGTCCAATACGAACAACATAGACGGAACTCCCCCCATATTGCGCACTCCGCCCAGGGCTCTATTTAATTTTCCGATACTTCTTTCGACATTTAAAACTTCTTTCTTTTTTAATAGGATGTTTTCATCCTTCAATTTATTTTCTAGACTTTCTAATTTCTTAATAGACTGGGAAACCGTCTTCCAATTGGTAAGCATTCCTCCCAGCCAACGGTGATTTACGTAGTATTGACCACAGCGTATGGCGGCCTCCGCCACCCGATCGCTGGCCTGTCGTTTTGTACCGACGAAAAGAATGCGCCCTCCCTCGGCCACCGCTTCGCTTACCACCTTTAGAGCGCTTTTCATTAGTTCTAGCGTGCGATCCAAATTGATTATATGAATTTTGTCCTTTGATCCATATATATACGGAGCCATTTTAGGATTCCAACGTCTCGTCTGATGACCAAAATGAACGCCGGACTCCAACAAGTCCTTAACTGAAATATTTCGCATAATTACTCCTTCTTCGGTTAACGGGAATCGCCCTACGCGTTCCCTCCTCCGCAAAATAAACGCTGGAATATCCAGACCGAACGGACTTCGCATTTCGCGACGCCCATATTTTGCGTGCGTATTTCGTTTAATTTATACACGCAAATTGAGTCAATTACAACGGAGAGACCATCATTTATTTTTCAGTCGAAATTTATCGTTTAGTTGACGGCGACATTATTGGGAGAAACGTTTTTTTTGCAGAAGATAAGATACGCAACCGGTATTACTATAAGGGTAAATAGAATTCCGCTGACGCCGCCGAACACCTGAACGACTCCAAGATTTCGACGACTGGCGGAGCCGGCTCCAGCGGCCAGCATCAGCGGCACGGCTCCAATAACCGTTGATATTCCGGTCATTATGATGGGACGTAGCCGCAATTTTGCCGCCTCCAAAATAGCCTTTTCGAACGCCAATCCTTCCTCGTGCAATTGATTGGCGAATTCCACTATTAATATTCCGTGTTTTGCCGATAATCCTATGAGCATGATCAATCCTATTTGCGTATAGATATTTAGGGTATATCCGGCCAATAGCAGAGATATCATGGCGCCGAACGCTCCCAGAGGAACCGTCATCATGACTACCAGCGGACTTATAAAACTTTCAAATTGCGCCGCCAAAACAAAATAGGAAACCAAAACGGCCAAAAAGAATACAAATAACATTCCCCCTTCCGATTCCTTATAGTCTTTTGACTGGCCGCGGTAATAAATTTGGGCGTATTCCGGCAATTTTTCACGCGCGACTTTTTCCAAAAAATCCAACACGTCGCTCATGGAATATCCGCCGCTGATGTTGCCGGATATGGCGATGGATCTGGATCTATTTTGTCGGCCAAGTTTGCTGGCCTCTCCCAATTCTTTGACGTTTATTATGTTGTCCAGAGGAACTAAAATAGAAGAATTTTCGGACCTGACATATATGTTGGAAATATCGTTCACATTATCGCGACTTTCTTTATCCGCCTGCAAAACGACGTCGTATTCCTGTCCGCGATCCACAAAAGTCGTAATACGCTTGGATCCCATCATAACTTCCAGAGTCGATCCGATGGTTTTAGCGGACACGCTGAGGTCTCCAGCCCGATCTTTATCGACGTCCACCCTGAATTTTGGAGTCGTTTCATTGTAATCGCAACCTATATCGGATATTCCCGAATATTTTCTAGCTTCTTGGAATATTATTTCCCTCCATTTTACGAGTTCTTCGTAGTCGTAACCTCCTAGGACAAATTGCAGAGCGTGGGATCCTCTGGTTCCGATTCCCATTGGGAAAACCGGCGATGATTTTACTCCTGGAATTGCGTCCAGCTCTTTTCTCAATTCAGCGGCAATTTGAAACACGCTTTTGGAACGTTCCTCTTGATTCCTAAGCTCCACAATTACGGCGCCGGAATTAACCGCTCCGTCTGAATCTCTGAATCCTGGGAAAACCGCCAAAATATTTTTGGCCAATTTCTGTTCCTGCAGCGGATAGATCTTCTTCAGAACGGAATCCATATAGCCGGACATAGCGTAGTAGCCGGTTCCCTCCTGGGCGTCGACCTTCACCATGAGCATATTTCTATCCTCTTTGGGTTCGTACTCCCCAGGAATGCAACGAACCATCAGCAGAGTAGCCGCAACAATGGATAAAAACAAAATAACCACCGATAATTTCCGAAATAACAATAATTTCAGAAAATTACCATAGGCGATGCACGCCTTTAGCATAACGTCGTCAACAAACTTGTTAAATTGACTCTGTCTTTGAGCGGTCAGAAGTCTACAGCAAAGCATTGGAGTAAGAGTCAACGCCACAATGGCTGAAAAACATACGGCCGCCGATACGGTAACCGAAAATTCATTGAATAATTTTCCGGTTTTTCCAGGAAGCATACCAATGGGAAGAAATACGGCCAGAAGAACTACCGTCGTTGAAATTACCGCAAATAACACTTGACTGGATCCGTTTATGGAAGCAATCAGAGGAGATTCTCCCTCGTCAATGCGCCGCTGCACATTTTCAAGCACCAAAATGGCGTCGTCGACAACTATACCGATCGCCAACACCATCGCCAGAAGAGTTAGCATATTTATGCTATAGTTCAATGAATTCAAAACTATGCAGCTGCCTACGACCGAGATCGGAACGGTTATGGCCGGTATCATCGCCGCCTTAAAGGAACCGATGAAGACAAAAACTATGAGAAATACCAAAATCGCAGCTATTATTATGGTTTCGAAGACCTCGACAATGGATTGTTCTATGAATTCGGCTTCGTCCCTTAATATTTTCAGTTGCATTCCTTCCGGTAGTTTCTGCCGTATGTTTTTTATGAGCTGGCGTGCGCTTTTGGATATGGTTATGGAATTGGCCGTGGACTGCTTGGATATGCCGAGAGAAATCATATCCTCGCCATTGGCTTTAAAGGAACTCCTCTGACTTTTTGGTTCTACGCTTACGCGGGCTATGTCGGAAATTCTAATGGGATTGCCCTTTTCGTCTCTGGAAATTATGATTTTCTTAAAATCTTCCGGAGTATTGTACTGGCGATTTAGGGTAATTGGATACTCCTTGTCCGTCGACTCTATGCGACCGGCCGGATATTCGACGTTTTCCGTATTCAGAGCATTTTCCACATCGCTGACGGTAACTCCGCGGGACGCCATTTCTTTACGATTTAGCCAGATGCGCATAGATCTTTCGTATTGCCCCATAAGATCGACGGAAGCCACTCCGTCCAATACGGAAAATCTGTCCACTATGTATCTGTCGGCGTAATCGGACAGCTCGATTTTGGTCATATTGGGATTGGTGATGGCTATCATCATGACCGGAGTTCCGCTGGCGTCGTACTTGCGCACAATGGGAATATCCGCTCCGTCTGGAAGTTTATTCATTACCCTATTTATTCGGTCTCGAACGTCGTTGGCGGCTACGTCTAGATCTCGATCTATGGAAAATTCCAATTGGACCGTTGATCTTCCCTCCTTGCTGGTGGACTGAATATTGTCCAGTCCCTCTATTCCGGCCACGGCATTCTCCACCGGTTGGGTGATTTTCGTTTCTATAATGTTGGAGGACGCTCCCACATAGGCGGTGGAAATGGAAATTGTGGGAACTTCAATGTTCGGATACTCGCGAATGGGCAGTCTTTTCAGATTCAAATAGCCAAAAAGAACTATTAATAGCATTAAAACTATGGTGGCCACCGGTCTCGAGACGAAAAATCGACTCATTCTTTTTCCTCATTTTCAGCGACGGCGGATTTATTTATAATTTGTGAAAATTCCTCTGTTTCGTCTTTAACCACATTGACGGAATCGTCGTCGGATAGCTTATTTCCGCCGTCGGTAATTATTTTATCTCCGACATTCAGACCCTTTTCGATTTCAACGAATCCATTGTCTCTTTCTCCGGTGGTTACATATCTCCGTTTAATTCTGCCATTGTCCGTTAGCATGAAGACATAGCGTTTCTCCCCTATGCTAAACAAAGATTTTTCCGGAATACAAATGGTCTCTCGATTTTTTAATTTTATCGATATTTTTAGCATCATACCAGGTTTTATAAGATGATCTTTATTATCTATTATCCCTCTTACGCCAATACTTCTGGAGATGGTCGAAACTCTCGGATCAATGGCTAAAATGTCTCCTTCAAATTTTTTCCCTTTCAGAGCGACGCTTTTGGCGACAATTTTTAAATTTGGCTTAAGTAGCATGCTGTATTTTTCCGGCAGCGTAAAATCGACCTTCAATTTATCTATGTCGTCGATGGTGGTTACGACGCTGCCAGGAGTCAATAACGCTCCGACGCTGACTTTTCTAATTCCAAGAATTCCGTCGAACGGCGCCACAATGCTACTTTCTTTTATTTCCACATTAATTCCGTCCAATTTGGCTTGGGCGTCCAGTAATTTTGTACTTTGGACGTCGTATTCCTTTCCGGAAACAATTTTCTTTTTTCTCAGAGATTCCAATCTATTCAATTCCCGCCGCTGCTCCAGCAAATTAATCTCGGCCTGTTTTTTTTCGGCGATTTTTTTCTCAATGTTTAGCTGTACCAGAAGCTGCCCCTTTTTTACGTATTCGCAATCGGAAAAATGAATGGAAACTACCTTCTGAGATACGGTGGACGTAATATCGACGGACTCGTTGGATACGGCGGTTCCTATGGATTTCAACATGGTTTCAAGGTTATATTTGGAAACAGTCATCGCCGATACGGACGGTTGCGTTTTTTTCAGCGTATTTTCATTCGGTTTGGAATTTCTGTATAAAAAGAAAACGACAATACACAACAGAAAAATAAAGAATAGAATGTAGTTATTTTTTTTCTGCATGAACGCACCCCGTTATATTATAATATTATCCTATTATTTCGTTAACAAGCCATTAAAAACTAGATTCGCTTTCGGCCGCCAAAAAAGCAGCAAAATGATCGCGATATATAGGCATGGAACAAATGTAAAGTACCGACTCCATCCGACGTAATCCACAATGATTCCGGAGACGCTCATGAAAAATATTCCGCCAATCTCGTGTAACGCCCACATTAGGGCGTAGGATGATCCGGTTTTGCAGATGCCGTATAGGAAAGCTAAAAAAGCCGTCGTGACGCATCCTCCGCTGAAGGCCTCAAATAAAGTAATGGCGTAAAGAATGGGGGCGAACGCTCCAAATTTAACTAGCAGCATATAGGAGAAAAAAGAAAGAGCATGAAAAATTCCAAAATAAACCATCGCTTTGGCGGTTCCAATTTTTTTTATGAAATATCCGCCCGCCAATCCTCCAACAACGACGGCTATGGATCCGAACAGCTGCACGATGCGCGCTATTTCCAATTTGGAAAATCCTATCTCCATAAGAAACGGTCTGGACATTTTTTGCATAAAAAAATCCGCGCTTTTATAGAGTATTAGAATACCCATGGTATGGAATATCGCTTTCTTTTCTATTAATTGTCGAAGCGGGATAATTAGGCTATTCCATATGGCTCTGTTGAAAAATTGCTTCCAATCGCCGTTTTTGGCGACGGATTTCACGCGATTTTCCGGCGGATTGAAAAAAAGGATCGTCGTCATTAGAAAAAATATAAAAAAAGCGGCCGTCAAATAGGCGGTTTTCCAACTTAAGAAATAGGCCAAATGTAAAGTCAATACTTTTACCGTAATCATACCGATTTTATGGCCTAATCCCACTACGCCGGCGACGTATCCAAGCTGATTATCGGCGGATCTATGAATTTGATAGGGATATAGGATAATGCTTTTGCAGCCGTCTCCGAAAGCCGTCAACGCCGCAAAAAATATCAGCCGCCCTAGTCCAGATCCTGGATCGGAATAAGCCATTCCAACTACGCCGGCAATTAATATTATATGGGAAATTATGATCCAGCTGCGAATATTCCCAATTTTGTCGGAAAAATATGGAATTTTATAGTTTTCTATGCATATTCCCCATACCAATTTCAGCGTAAAGGGCCAATGCAACAGCGTAAATAGTCCTATGGTTGTGTTGGAAACTCCCGCGTCTTTCAGCCAAAAATCCAGCACAACCAACGTAAGAGGAAAGGAAAATCCGTAGGAAAATCCTATGCCGCATTTCTGAAAATACTCTTTCATATAATTTCCTCAGATAAGAAATTCATTATATTCCCAAAAAAGCGCGTTCGCCACAGCAAATAACCTTCTTTATTTTAGGGGTGTAATTTTTATGTTTTTGGAGTATTTTAATATCAATCAATTTTGGGAATATATTATGATAAATTTTTTTGATCCTGGACGCAATTTTGGTTTAAAAAGCGTGGATTTATTCCAATTTGCGGTGCTTAACCCTCAGATAGCAATGCTTGCCTATCTGAACGTGGGACAAAAAATGGCGGCTCAGCCAAAGAAAATAGAGGAATCTCAACAGGATTTACTTAATAGGCTCATAGAGCTGCAAAGATCCTTCGTTAAAATCATATGCGATCAAGATGAAAACTGCATAGACCTAAAATACAATCCTAAAGAGCAAAAATTTCAAGAAGACGTTTTCGCCAAAAATCCTATGATGATTTTTTCCCGTAAATTTCATGAAACTGTATCCCAGTGGATGTTGGACACCCTCGACGGCATAGAAGACGTCGATCCGTTTCTTATGAACAGCGCCCGTTTTTTCCTGAAACAATACATTGATTTGATGTCGCCGGATAATTTTCCTTTTCTAAATCCAATCGTTCTGAAGGAAACTCTCAACACCAATGGAGAAAACTTCAAAAAGGGCATGGAAATGCTAATGAACGACATAAAAAATGGTTCCATTACCACCAACGATCGGGATAAAATTCAAGTGGGACGAGACGTCGGAAATACTGCGGGTAAAGTAATATTTCAGAACGATATCATAGAGCTCATTCAATATAGTCCCTCCACCAAAAAAGTATTTGCCAAGCCGATTCTTTTTATTCCGCCCTGGATTAATAAATTTTATATTTTGGATCTCGGTCCGGAGTCGTCATTTGTGAAATGGGCGGTCGACAAGGGATTTACAGTTTTTATGATTTCCTGGGTTAATCCGGATAAAAGATACAAGGACAAGGGATTTGAAGACTACGTTCGGGAAGGACTAATGCCTTCTCTTGATAAAATTTTCGACGTAACAAAATCAAAATCGATTCACGCCGTTGGCTATTGCGTCGGCGGAACGTTGATTTCTGGTTTTCTAGCCTATTTATCCCATCCTCTGTGCAAACAACGCTCAAAAGTTGAGATTGCATCCGCAACTTTACTTACGACTCTGTTAGATTTCGAACATGCTGGAGACATGGCTATATTTATGGCGGAAAATTATCTGGAGGCCATCAACGCTCAAATGGGAGAAAAAGGAATATTGGACGGCAGCGTGCTATACAACACGTTCAGCGCGCTAAAAGCCAAAGATATGATCTGGAGATACTTCGTTAACAGCTATATGCTCGGTAAGAAACCAGAAGCCCATGAAATGCTATTTTGGAATTCCGATTACACTAATCTAACGAAAGCCATGCAGATATTCCTCGCGCAGGATCTTTATCGGGACAATCTCCTAAAAACGGGCACGTTGAAAATATTCGGAGCGCCCATAACTCTAAAACTAATCAAAACCCCAATTTATATGATTTCTATGATAAAGGATCATTTAGTTCCTTGGAAAGCAACTTTCGACGGCATGAAATTATTCGGCGATAACACTCGATTTGTGCTGGGAGGATCCGGACATGTCGCCGGAGTAGTTAATTCTCCGTCTAAAAACAAATATTGCTACTGGATAAACCCCCAAAAAATCGATACGGCTCAGGAGTGGTTCGACACGGCCACAAAAATTGCCGGATCCTGGTGGAACGACTGGTTCGAATGGATAAAACCAATGACCGGCGCCCTAATCGACTCGTCCGCAATAGTTGATTTTATACGAGACGCTCCAGGAATTTACGTGCATAATCAGACTCCGGAGAAATTACAGTCGCTCTCCTCCTCTGAAAATGAGGATAGCGGCGCCGCCGACCCAATCGACGAACGCAAGGACGCCGCAAAAAAACCTAGCTAAGATGAAAACGCCATTGTATAATGCCGGAGTTTTCGGAAAAGAGTAATGAATTGAATCAAACTAAATTGATAAATCTTCAGCAAGAGCAGGAGATGCGTGTTCTGCCCCATAATATCGAGGCGGAACAGTCTCTGCTGGGAGCTCTCATGTTGAGCAACGACTGCTTCGAAAACATATCGGAATTTTTATTGCCGATACATTTTGCCACTCCCATAAACGGCAAGATTTATGAAGCGATTAGCCAATTAATATCCCAAGGACTGGTGGCGGATCCAATTACCCTCAAAGCCTATTTTGAAAAGAAAGACGAACTTAAGAGCGTCGGCGGAGGCGATTATCTGATTCAATTGGTAAATGCGGTCGTCTCCATTGCGGGAGTCGAAGACTACGCCAAACTGATATATGATATGTACTTGCGTCGTCAGTTGATTCTGCTTGGCGAAGACATATCCCATAACGCCTCCACTTTTGAACTAAATATTCAAACAGTCGACCAAATAGAAAAAGCCGAAGCGAGGTTATACGCGCTTTCCCTGTCGGATCAGCGCGGTGGATTCATTCCTTTTTCCGGAGCTCTAGTTAATACCATAAACGTAGTCGAGCAGGTTTTTAAAAGCGATAAAAAGATCATAGGCGTCACTACCGGATTCGTCGATCTTGATAAAAAACTTGGCGGCCTTAATAAATCAGATTTGATTATTCTTGCCGGACGCCCTTCCATGGGAAAAACCGCCCTCGCCACAAACATAGCCTTCAATGCGGCTATGGCCTATGCGACAAAGGCCGAAGGAGGCGGAAAAGTGGCGTTTTTTTCACTGGAAATGTCGTCGGAGCAGCTGGTTGCTAGAATTTTATCTCAGGAATGCGATATTCCAGCCGAAAAGATCCGACATGGAGAGATAGATGAAGGACTTTTCGCTAGACTTGTTGGAGCGAAGAAAGAATTAGCGGAAGTGCCGCTGTTCATCGACGATACTCCGGCCCTAACTATTTCCGCCGTAAGAACCAGAGCCCGCAGATTGAAACGTCAGCACGGATTAGATTTGATAGTCATAGATTATTTACAGTTGCTTCAGGGAAGCGACGATAGAAAACGCCATGAAAATCGCGTACAAGAAATATCCGAAATAACAAGATTATTGAAGGCGCTGGCAAAGGAATTAGACGTTCCGGTACTGGCGCTGTCGCAATTATCCAGAGCGGTGGAAGCCCGAGACGATAAACGGCCTCAATTGTCGGATCTGAGAGAATCCGGCTCCATCGAGCAGGACGCCGACGTCGTCATGTTTGTATATCGGGAGGAATACTACGAGGCTCGCCATGAACCCAATAAAGACGATCCAAAACATAAAGAGTGGAAAGCTAAACTGGATAAAGTTAAAAATCTGGCGGAGGTGATTCTCGCCAAACAGAGGCATGGACCTATTGGAACTGTCGAATTATATTTCGACGGCAATTATACAAAATTCGATAACTTATTGAACAATAGAAAGTATGATAATGAATAATGAATTCTCCAAAATTTTGAGCGGAGTAAAACCCTATATTTTGTCCGTTGCCGTCGTTAATTTGGATAACGTCGTAAAGAATTACGAAAAAATAAAGGGCCAGCTTCCGGAAAAAACTCAAATATTCGCGGTGCTAAAGGCCGACGCATACGGATTCGGAGCAATTCCCATCAGCGAAAGACTCTACTCTGAAGGATGTCGAGGTTTCCTAGTGGCCACCGTCGAAGAAGGTCTGGAAATAAGAAAAAATTTGCCGCACGACGCCCATATCTTCATTTTGAGCGGATTATTTGCCGATACCGAAGATATTTTTATCCGTCATAAATTAACTCCGGTTCTAAACAATAAATATCAGTCGGATTTATGGATAAATTACGCAAAAAAATTGAATAAAAAATTAGACGCAGTTCTGCATGTCGACACCGGAATTTCCAGAAACGGCGCCATATTTAGAGAAGTTCAAGATAATTTTCATGGAATTCGGGATAATCTGAATCTTGTTTTTGTCATGAGCCATTTGGCTTGTGCGGATACGCCGGATCATCCTCTTAATAAACTTCAGCTGAAGCGATTCAAGGATATTATGCAAATTTTTAAAGGCGTTAAAGGATGTCTTTCTGCCACCAACGGAATGTTTTTGGGAGAAGACTATTTTTTCGATATCGTTAGACCGGGAAAAGCTTTGTACGGATTTTCGGTGCGCGAAGATAAAGTTGGATCAATGACTCCGGTTATGGATATTTTCTCAAGAATTGTTCAAATAAATTACCTAAAAGCCGGCGACAGCGTCGGATATGGAGCGACATTCACCGCCGATCGAGACGTGACCGCTATTACTATTGGAATGGGATATGCAGACGGATTTATGCGAAAATTTTCGGGATTTGGGCATGGATTTCTCGGTCGCAAAAAAATACCTATGATAGGAAGGATATCAATGGACTACATTGTATTGGACGCATCCGAAGTGGAAGAATCTCAGTTAAAATTGGGAAATTGGGTTGCTTTAACCAACGACGACGATTATACATTGGAAAAGTGGTCTCTGGAACTGAATACAATTCCACATGAAATTGCCTGCAGATTCGGTTCCAGAGTTAAAAAAATATATGTCGGAGATAAAAGCGCGAGGTAAAATGTATAATCCGTTGGCAACGCTGGGAAAATATACGGTTTCAACATTGGACGAGATGGGACGCATTTTCCTGTTTGCCCTTAAGGGAGTGAAAAGCTGCCTTTTACCCCCGTTTTATTTTCGAGAAATTTTTCGCCAGATGACAACGTTCGGGTTTTACTCGCTTCCCATAGTTGGATTGACGGCGGTTTTCGCCGGAATGGTCCTTGCTTTACAGACATACGTTGGATTTACGCGATTTAATGCGGAGGGCGCGATTGCGTCTGTCGTCGTGATATCCATCACTCGCGAATTGGGACCGGTTTTCGCCGGACTAATGGTTGCCGGACGGGTGAGTTCGTCCATTGCGGCGGAAATTGGATCTATGCGGGTAAGCGAGCAAATCGACGCCCTCATGACCATGGGAGTGGATCCATTCAAATTTTTGGTGGCGCCGAGAATCCTATCCGGAATTCTCACGGCGCCCTTTTTGGTGCTGATCGCCGATATAATTGGAGTGATGGGAGGATTTTTAGTTTCCACAACATTATTGGATTTTTCAACGGGATCTTATATCTCTCAAACGATACAGAATATGGAGGCTATCGACGTTATTTCCGGTCTGGTTAAGGCGGCCGCTTTTGGATTTTCCGTCGCAATATTCGGATGTTATCACGGATTCTATAGCGATCTCGGCGCAAGAGGAGTTGGAAACGCTACCACCAGCGCCGTTGTTTCATCCTGCATAGGTATATTGATCTTAAATTATTTATTAACGGCGTTGTTTTTTGGAATATGAGTAAAATAGTTTTTGAAGACGTTCATAAATCCTTCGACGGTGGACTACGAGTCCTAAATGGAGTCTCGTTGAAGGTAGAAAAGGGAGAATCCCACATAATACTTGGACGATCCGGATGCGGAAAATCCGTTTTGTTGAAATGTTTGACGGGAATTATGCCCGTTGACTCCGGAGATATTTTAGCGGACGATATCAGCGTTGGAGACAAGAAACGTTCGAAGGAATATCTGCAAAAATTTAGCATATTATTCCAGGGAAACGCGTTGTTCGATTCCATGACCATCATTGACAACGTCGTTTTTGGCGCTAGTCAGAAGAATAAAGACAAATCCGAGCGTCGTAAAATTGCCGAAGAAAAATTATTGGCCGTCGGATTGGAAAAAAGAGTTTTTGATCTTTATCCAGCGGAAATATCCGGAGGCATGCAAAAACGCGCCGCACTTGCGCGGGCGATAGCCGTCGAGCCGGAAATATTGCTTTTCGACGAGCCGACTTCCGGATTGGATCCGGTTACCGCCGGCATAATTTGCAATCTACTGAAGGAAACCATAAAATCTTTGGGCGTCACGGCCTTAACCATAACTCATGATCTAAGAGTCGCGGAATTCCTTGAGGATAGAATATCTTTACTAAATGAAGGACGAATCGTTTGGACCGGCCATGCCCGAGATATGGAAAATAGCGGCAATCAATTCGTCGAAAATTTCCATCGGGCGTCGAACGTTATCACGCAGCGATCTGCGATAACTGCAGAATAGCCAACGCGACGTTTAAGGTCTCGTTCCGCTTCGCGTTAAAAAAAACTCCTCAAATAATTATCCCGCCGACGCGACATATTGTTAGCGATCGTATCTCAACGACGGCTCCGCATCAGGCTTAAGCCGCCATATCCGAAGAAATCATAATCGGCGTCGTTATCTTTAAAATGCTTTTGAGGAAGCAAATTATGACGCTCCGCTATTTCAGCCATTGTCTTTCCGATTGGATTGCTTTTTCATATTGGCTCAAATCTCCGTTGAACTGTTTGATCGAACCATTTGCGACGATGAAGATAGAATTCGCGACTCTGTTCAAGAAATTGCGATCGTGCGTTATTAGAATCACGGCGCCGCCATAAGAAGTAAGCGCCGAAACAAGCGATTCTCGCATTTCCATATCGAGATGGTTGGTCGGTTCGTCCAATATCAACAAGTTTGGAGCCTCGAGCGTAAGCGTTGCGAACACGAGACGCGCGCGTTCTCCTCCAGAAAGTTCTTTTATTAGTTGAAAAACTTTGTCTCCGGAAAATCCGAATCGTCCAAGGTGCGAACGAATTTGTTTATCGAGAGCGTTCGGCATAATTTCTTTCAAAAAATCATATGGAGATTTGGTTACGTCTAATTTTTCGAACAGATCCTGTCTGTAGAAGCCGATTTTCAGCTTATTATGAGCGTCGCGCGTACCTTTTTTCTGCTGTAATTCTCCTGCGAGAAATTTTGCGAACGTCGTTTTTCCGTTTCCATTTGCTCCGACAATGGCGATGCGATCATCGCTCATGACGGTTCCGGAAATATTTTTCAGCACAATTTTATCTCCGTAGCTGAGCGATATTTTGTCGTAGGACAATATGTTGGACGAAAGAGCAGGATTTGCTTCCGGAAAATTGAAGACTACGGTCGGATCGTCCTGATCAATTGGAAGAAATTTCATTTTAGAAATTGCCTTTAGCCGACTTTGCGCCTGTCGGGCTTTTGTTGCTTTTACTCCAAATCTTTCCACAAATGCCATCATATGCCTGCGTTTGGCTTCTATTTTTGCATTATGTTCCTCGGCGTTTTTCTGTTTAAGGGCGTAGGTATCGAGGAACGTATCGAAATTTCCGCTATATTTTGTAATTTTTTTATTTTTCAAATGAAGAATTGCGGTTGTGGAATCATTCAAGAAATCTCGATCGTGGGATATCAAAATGAAACTCTTTGGATAG
>JAISMI010000033.1 GCA_031276835.1 Holosporaceae bacterium
TATGAAACGAAAAAAGTTAATAATGGGTTAAAAATTGATTTTTGATCCGATCATAAATAGATACGCTTTGATCTTTCCCATAGTAGTCAGATTGCAGGCTTTTCCATACGCTCTGGCCATGTCGCAGCTATTGGTGGCAATATGGTCGTATTCCAGATATATTCGTAGATTTTGGTCGAATTTATATTCGGCGGCTAGAGAAATTACGTCGGCTTTCGATTTCTCTCGCGGAGAAAATTTCACTATAGACTTGAAATATCCGGCTGAAACGCCGAGTTTATCGAACGAATAGGAAATTCCCAGAGAATAGATTTTTCCGGCGTCGGCGCCCGATTGCAATCCGACGTCCGGATCCGCCAGATCGTAATTTCTGGAATCGTCAAACGCCGCAATCTCGCTAATCGCTTGCTTTTCAGCTAACAAAGATTTTCCGTTGTCCGTATATCCGGCCGATAACTTGAATTTTTTGTAGCCGACAATTGCTCCAATATTATGGGCGCGAACATTGCGCGCTTTTATGTCGTCGCCAAAGCCGGATTTTCCTTTTCCCAGCCATACGGCGCCGGAAATTTTTGCATTTAGACCATCCGGAGCTCCAAATTCATAGGCTATTCCTCCGGAGATCAAATTTTTTGAGTAGGCTGCGCCCAGACCGAAAAAATTCGCCTTTTCATGGATATGCAACATACCATGGCGCCGCGTCCTAAACAGATTGGCGTCGCGGCTATCCAGAGTAAATGATAGTCCGGCGGAAATTCCGGAAATAATCGGCGATATCCAAACGATTTTTGCGGCTCTGGAATCATCCTGAGGAAATCCGGTATCGACTATCGAGCCGGCGGATTTGTCGTAAAACGCCCCTAAATCTCCGCTGCCGGCTCCCAAATAACCAACCAAGCATTTATCCCCGCAAATGCTGAATAAATCCGCAGCCGTGTTGGTATATCCCAGTCTCAGAGTTCCCATTTTGTCCGATTCTAAAAAAATGAAAGAAGCGCGCACAACGGCGTTTCCCTGTTTGATTACGCCGGAGTTAGCTTTAATCGCCATCTCGAATCCGTATCCGTATTCGTCGCGCTTGCCGAGATATTTAAAATATATATCTCCCTTCAGCGAGGTAACGGCGGCGTCGATGCGGTCAGTCTTTCGATCCTGATTAATGAAGATAGTTGTAAAATGAAGTCGGCCGCAAAGACGTAGGGTCGCATCGACGTCATACTTGGTCAGTTCGTCGTTGATCAGTTCATTTAGCGGCAATCGACGATTGACTTCGTCCGAACGCTCGAAATCCCTTGTGGCGGCAAATAAACTCATGGATAAAAACATCGCCGCAAGTATCGCGCTTCTAAACATAATTATTCCTCTCGTTGACGGCCGTTATCTTGGTTAATTTTTTTGATTTTTGCCATCAGCTCCTTCTGCTGCTGCAAGAATTTTTCACTGGAAAATGATTTTCTGTCGAGGTCAGGCAAATCCGGAGTCTCATATCTGGAACAAGTAACTAAAAAAAATATTAAGGAAAATTTTTTCATTCGTCCATCGACTTAATTTTGGTCAATAATCTTGTTTTCAACGCTTCCAAGTGGGCCGGAAGCGGTTTTTCTATGTAGCACTTTTTCCTTATGGCGGCGTCTGGATATAGGTGGGGATCGTTCCTTAGATTCTCCTGAACATATTTCAGAGATTGCACCACGGCGTTTGCCCGAGACGTGACGTTGGTAACTTTAGAAATCACCAGCGGATGAAATAAAAACTTAAGAAATGCATAAATGTTGTTTATGTGCCTCGCCTTCGTCGGAATGGCAGCTACGTCAACCCAGAGAGAAGCCCCCTCTTTGGGGCAGAAAAATTTTATGTGGGGATTATCGTTATCCTTCTGCACTTTCAATACATCCCCCGACGTTGCCAACACGACGCAGGCATTTCCGGAGGCCAGATCCTCAAATCCAAACGACGTAAACTTTGATATATGAGGGCGAACTTTTTTCAAATGCTCCGCCGCTTTCATTATATCCTCTTCATTTTCCGATTCCGGATCCAATCCCAAATAGGCTAAAATCGCCGGAAATATTTCATTGGGAGATTCATAGAGAGAAATTCTATATTTACTGAGTTTTTGGGCATTTACAGGATCAAATATTAAAGAAAAAGTATCTTTCCGACCATTTCCGAGCAAATTATTTACTATTTTTTCGTTCAAGCCTATTCCTGAAATTCCAAATTGAAAAGGAACGGCGTAATTATTGTCAATATCATAGACGGCCAATCTTTTTAGAATATCTTCGTCAAAAATTGACATATTTATTCGGTTTTTATCCAGCTTCTGATAAATTCCGGTCTTTAATTGACGTGAAAAATGCGGCCAAGCCGTCGGAAATACCAGGTCATATTTTACGCCTCCGGCCAACAATTTAGCCTCCAATATCTCGTTGGAATCGAAAATATCCACCACGACTTTTATGCCGGTAAGACGTTCAAATACCTCCAGAAGTTCATTGGGGATGTAGTCTATTCCAACAATAATGTATAGACGCTTATCCTCGTCAAACGGACCAAATTTTTCCTCCGATAACGCCCTAGAAAGATCCGATTCAGGGTAATCATTCTGAAATCTTTGAAAAAGAAAGGCGCATAAAGCGCCCATCAATAATAGAAAAATATATTTTTTCATCTATTTCACTTAGGACGCCTTTGTCACCTTACCGGAACCAATCTTTTCATTTTTCGTCTGAGAATATTCATAAATTCCGTAGGGAATGGAAAGCAGATAGGCGGTCACCAAAACGGACAGCGTCATCCAAATTTCCGTTATCAGACAGATCACCAAAGAGCTAATGACCAACAACGCAATCGGGGTGGATCCATTGCTTATCTCTATCATTTTGGATGAAAAAGTTCTTATGCGACTGATCATTAGGCTTCCGGATACCAACAAACAAATCGAAATAAAAACCGGATTTAGAAATGAATAGTTATCCGTTTGGAAAAATAAAATCATCGGGAAAAGTGATAAAATCGCGCCGGCTGGAGCCGGAACTCCCTTGAAAAATTTCTTTTCCTGTTTCGATTGATTTTCGTTCTGCAGCATGTCCGCATTAAATCTTGCTAATCTTAGGGCGCAGCAAACGGTAAAAAACATGCCGACGCCCCAGCCCAAACCACCCATTAGATAAGTCGATCTAAGGAACAAAATAATCGCCGGCGCTACTCCGAAACAGACTAAATCCGATAACGAATCCAATTGCGCCCCGAATTGCGACGATTGTCCTATCAATCGAGCGACTCTTCCGTCCAGGGAATCCAACAGAGCCGACACAAAAATACAAAGCGCCGCCAACTCCCATTTTAGATCCAGCGCAAAACGTATGGAGGTTAATCCGACGCAAAAAGCGGAAATGGTAATTATACTCGGCAAAAATTTAACCAAAGAAGCTCCTTTTTTTACGGAATCATCATCCTCCGGCGGAACAATTTTGCCATTCGCCTCTTTTTCTTTAACGTTCTTCGACATTTTTCACCTCCCTACTTTTAAGATTTGCCAAAACCGTTTCTCCGGCGACAGTTATCTGTCCTTCTTCCAGCAATATTGTAGCATCGTTTGGTAAATAAATATCTACTCTGCTGCCAAATCTTATTATTCCTATGCGTTGTCCGATTTCCAGCTCCTGTCCTTCGGAGATGTCGCATCTGATTCTTCTGGCCAACAGTCCGGCGATCTGCACAAACGCTATTTGATTGCCGTCCGCCGCGCGCATAAAGGTTGCTCGTCTTTCGTTGTATTCGCTGGCTTTGTCGAGGGTTACGTTAAAAAATTTCCCGGGAACGTAGAACATTCTTTCCACGACCCCGCTAACCGGAGCTCTGTTTACGTGAACGTTGAACACGCTCATAAATATGCTTATCTTCTGCCATTCGCCAAAAAGCCCCAACTCCTCGGGAGGAATACATTCGGAAATTTTCAAAATAATGCCGTCGGCTGGACTGACCACTATAGAGTCTTTGGAAGGATGAACCCTCTCTGGATCTCTGAAAAACGCCAAGCAACCAATAGTTATGAGAAAGCCAAGCCAGCCCATATTTGTGCTAAAATTCCCGAGACATATGCCAATTACCGCAAATACTCCGGCAATTTTACATCCGTCTTTATCAAACGGCAGCCTAATATCCATAACAACTCCCCAAATTTAACTGAGGGATTATATTGCTTTTTTTTATGTAATTCAAATTTAAAGGTGAAAAATGGGAATAGTCGTTAATGTTTTTTTTGTTTTTTTTATGTATAGTAACATTTATTAGCAATTTGCAGATTCTTTCAGGATTTGTAAGAAGTCGGGAGAAGACAATGAAAATTGGTATTTCTGGATTTCCAGAATTTTTGCCAAACGAACAGATCGCCTTTAACAGGGTGGTGGATATGATTAAAGAACGCTTCGAATTATACGGATTTATCCCTATGGATACTCCGGCGGTTGAACGCATTCAAACTCTACTAGCCAAGGGAAACGACAATGAAATATACGGTCTTTATCGAATCGCAGACGAAAAAAGCAAAAAAGATATCGGACTGCGCTTTGACCTAACGATTCCATTTGCAAGGTATGTGCTTGAACATTCGGGAAAAATGCTATTTCCGCATCGGAGGTATCAGATATCTCCCGTATGGAGAGGCGAACGTCCTCAGTATGGAAGATATCGTCAATTTTATCAGTGCGACGTCGACATTATCGGCGAAGGGGATTTATCCATCGAGCACGACGCCGAAGTTATATCTTTGGTTACCGAAACGCTATTATCCTTAGATATTCCAAATTTCCACACAAAGGTTAGCAATAGAAAAATACTATCCGGCTTTCTGAAAACCATTGTGGAGACGAAAAAAATCACGGAGATAATACGGCTTATTGATAAAATCGATAAAATTTCGCTGGAGGAATTCGACATTGCAGTGGCGAAGTTCGGCGTTCCCAAAGAAAACGCCCTAAAGTTAAAAAACTTTTTGGATTTGGAAAAAAGAGGCGGCGTCTTTGAGGTGTTAAGATTGCTTAAAACTTTTAATTTTAATGAAGAATTCAGCCAGGGCGTTTCGGAATTAAACGATGTGATGAATATCCTAAAAAAATTGGGAATCGAGGATAATTATGTGAAAATTTCCACAAAATTAGCCAGAGGACTAGCCTATTACACCGGAACTATTTTTGAAACGACGTTCGACGGCGAATTATCCGAAATAGGAAGCATTTCCGGCGGCGGCAGATATGACAACTTAACGAAGATGCTTTCCGACAAAGTTTTTCCTGGAGTTGGCGCGACTATCGGCGTTTCAAGATTAGTTCCCCAACTTTTGAAAAAAGGCTTTCTAAAGGCGGATAAAACGTCTCCGGCAACGATTCTTGTTGCCGTTCAAAATCGCGAATTCATCGGCAGCTATATGAAAATCGCCAACAAACTTAGAAAATTAGGCCTGAAAACGGAAATATATTTGCACAATAAAAGTCTTGGCGTACAATTGAGCTACGCCAGCAAAAGAGGATATAATTTTGTGATCATCGCCAATGAAATTGAATTGCTGGAGGGAAAAGCAATCATTAGGAATCTCAAAACCAAAGAGCAACAGACCATTCGCACAGAGTATATGGGCAAAGAAGTACTTGAACTGTTGAAGTAAAAGACGCGCTCTCTTTTGCGATAAAATTTTGTCGATCGGCGCGGCGCATCTGGAAAGCTTGGACTTCTTATGCTCTAATCAAGGCCAAAAAAATTATGGAGAATGTTTTTGAAGACGAAGGAAACCGTTCTATTGGCCGTTGGCGCTAATCTTGGCAACAAATTACAAAATCTCAGAAACGCTCTTCGGGAGATAAAATCATGTTTCGATTTAGCGGGCGTATCCCACGCGATTGAAACTAAGGCCGTTTTGCCGAAAAATTCTCCCGCCGCCTGGAATTTACCCTACCTCAACATAATGGCGGTCTGTAAAACGTCGCGCGCTCCGATTGAAACGCTTTCCGCGGTAAAAATGATCGAGGAAAAACTTGGAAGAGACGCGAATGCGCCGCGATGGTCTCCGAGAATTATCGACATTGATATAGCGCTATACGGCAAGCAAAAAATAAATACTGATCGGTTGACTATACCTCACCCAGAACTGAAAAATCGCGACTTTTGGCAATTTCTGCTGGAGGAAATAGGTTGCGCAATTCCTAAGGAAATAAAACTCGACGTAAACAACTACAAGGCATTGAATCATTTTGTTCTCTATCCTCAATTTGTCGGCATTGTAAACGTAACTCCGGATTCTTTTTCCGACGGCGGAAAATTCTTAGATCCGGAAAAGGCGGAGCGGCGCGTCAGAAAACTGCTCGACGACGGAGCGAGCATAATAGATATTGGCGCCCAATCAACCCGTCCACAATATATTGAAGTTTCTCCGTCCGAAGAAATTTCTCGACTAAGCCCCGTTTTGGAAAGATGCGGCAACGTCGACAACCTCAGCATAGACTCCTACTTTGACGAAGTCGTGAAATACGTTCTGAAAAACCCCAACGTAAAGTGGATAAACGATCAAAATTCCACTCTAAATCCAGAAACAATAAAATTGATTGCGGATCGAAACGTCAAATTGGTCGTAATGTTGCGGGGCGTAAATTTCTCGTGGATAGACGAACGCATAAAATATCTAGAAAACCTCGGAGTAAAAAAGTCAAACTTAATTGTTGATCCTGGAATTGGATTTGGGAAATCCAAACATGAAAATATCCGCCTAATAAAAAATTTAAAATCGTTGCGACAACGTTACGGCTGTGAAATTCTTTTGGGCGCTTCAAGAAAGTCGTTTATTTCGGCTCATTCTAACGCAACGCCGAAGAATCGCGATTTGGAAACGATTGCGACCTCGTGCTTTGCCGCCGACGCCGGCGTCGATTATCTCAGAGTTCACAACGTAAAGAATCACATGAGATTTTTCGTAACCAAACGCTGTCTCGAAAATGCCGACCTCCTTCGCCCTGGAGAATTTCATGAAATTAACGATCTTCTTTAAACAAATATCCATTTTAAACAAGTATCCGTCGTCGTCTGGTAAATGGTTTTTTTATTGGCTATAATCCGTAAAACGTTTTTATGGAGAGTTCAGTGCCCAGATTTTGTTTCCATTTTATTTTAGTATTTTTCGCGCTATTTTC
>JAISMI010000079.1 GCA_031276835.1 Holosporaceae bacterium
AACCTACCAATCATCTGGACGCAGAATCTATAGCTTGGCTGGAACAGCATTTAAAGGAATATAAAGGCGCAGTAGTCCTGGTTACCCACGACCGATATTTTCTGGATAATGTCGTCGGATGGATTTTGGAACTGGATCATGGCGCTTCCTATCCGTTCGAAGGCAATTATTCCGCCTGGCTGGAGGAACATCATAAAAGAATGGAGCAGCAGGATAAAAAAGAAATCGATAGAAAAAGATTCCTGGATCGAGAACTCGAATGGGTAAGACAATCTCCCAAAGCGCGTCAAACAAAAAGTAGAGCGAGAATCAACGCCTACAACGAAATGTTGGAACGGGAATCGTCCAGATCCTACAACGCTTCGGTTTTATACATTCCATCGGGGCCTCGTCTGGGAGACATAGTGATTCAGGCGGATTCCATAGGAAAAGCTTTCGGCGAAAAAGCGCTGATAGAAAATTTATCCTTTGATATACCGCCTGGAAGCATAGTTGGAGTTATCGGCGCCAATGGAACCGGAAAATCAACTCTGTTTAAGATGATCGTTGGAAGAGAACCGCCCGACGTCGGATCCATAAAAATCGGCGAAACCGTTCAAATAGCCTACGCCGACCAAAGTCGAGAT
Organism: Holosporaceae bacterium; assembly: GCA_031276835.1. Classification (GTDB taxonomy): domain Bacteria; phylum Pseudomonadota; class Alphaproteobacteria; order UBA3830; family UBA3830; genus JAIRMQ01. The sequence goes on from JAISMI010000079.1 coordinate 627, forward strand.
ACGCTGGATGGAAATAAAACCGTCTGGGAGGAAATTTCAGATTCTCTGGACGAACTTGAATTGGGAAAAAGAAAAATACCCAGTCGCGCCTACGTTTCAAATTTTGGATTTAAGGGAGCCGATCAACAAAAATATGTACGTCAATTATCCGGAGGAGAACGCAACCGCGTACATTTGGCTAAAATTCTAAAATCCGGCGCCAACGTCATAATGTTGGACGAACCCACAAACGATTTGGACGTAGATACCCTCAGAAGTTTAGAGGACGCTCTACTGGATTTTGCCGGATGCGCCGTCGTTATTAGCCACGATCGCTGGTTTTTGGACAGAATCTCGACTCATACCATATCATTTGAAGGAGAAAGTAAAGTCGAATGGTTTCAGGGTAATTTCTCCAGCTACGAGGAATATAAAATGAAAAGAGACGGCGTTTCTTCCATAATTCCCAAAAAAATAAATTACAAAAAACTAATACGATAGGTGTAAAATTGAAAATAGAAGATAACATATTGTCGATAGCGGCAAATTATGAAACAATTTTTGTGGACGTCTACGGAGTGCTGTTCGACGGAGTCTATTTGTATGATCAGACTCTCGCCACCTTAAGTAAATTAAAAAAAAATGGTAAAAAGATAGTTATCTTATCGAACACAAGCCAAGTATCGAGCGAAGCAATAGCGGGATATTCTAGAAGAGGCATATTGCCCAAAGTTCACTATGATGAATTCGTAACTTCCGGAGAATTCTTGCATCATATGATAAAAAATCATCCGGATAAATTTACTCAAATTATGGGCAGGAAATCAGAAAGCGTCAAATGCCTGTTTATTGGAAACGGCAGCATATTCAATGAAACCAACATTAGCCAAACGGACGTTGCCGACGCCGATTTCATATATATTGGAATTCCGCAAGCTTCATATGGAAGCGTTAGAATGGACGACGTTTGGGACTCCGACGGTCATAAAATAAACCTGGAGGATGTATTGGAAAAAGATTGGAACGATCTACAGGACAGCCAAGGACGAAAGGGATTTTCTGAATTTGCGAACCAATTAAAAAATTGCCATAATCTAAAGAAAACCCTATTGCTCGCCAATCCGGACGTCTTTGCGCAAGTATCCCTTGAGTATTCCGATAAACATATGGCCATAGCAACTCAGGGAACCATTGGCGCCTATTATGAAATACTAGGGGGAAAGGTAGTGCGATTCGGAAAACCTTATACGGGAATATTTGAATATGCAAAAGGATTAATCGACTCCCCAGGCTCCATTCTCATGGTCGGAGACACTCCATGGACCGACGTTTCCGGCGCCAACGCCTGCGGTTTTGATTCCGCTTTGGTGATAACAACCGGCGTGGCCAGCGAATTTTTAAAAAAAATGAATAATAATCTTTCCCTCGACGAAAAATTTAAAATATTATTCGATCGCATCGCCATAAAAATGCCAAAGGCAAACGGATCGTTCACGCCTACGCATTTTCTAATACGATTCGCCGACGTTGGATAATTTGTAACGCCAAAGACAATTTATCTACCGATTTTTCAACAATCTTGATTTTTGACGATTCCATTCTCGTTCTTTAATGGTCTCCCGTTTATCGACGTTTTTCTTTCCCTTTCCAAGTCCGAGAGAAATCTTTACAAATCCTTTTTCATTGAAATAAATACTAATTGGTATCAGCGTAAGTCCGCCTTTTTTCAATTGTCCTATTAATCTTAAAATCTGTCTTTTTCTAAGAAGAAGTTTACGGGTTCTTTTGGGTTCATGATTCATGCGATTAGCCAAAGCGTACTCCGGAATGTGCATTTGGCGTATGAACGCTTCGCAATTCTTCGACAATCCGGCGTAGGCGTCGGTTAGATTAATCCTATGCATGCGAAGAGATTTTACTTCGCTTCCCTTTAAGACGATTCCGGCCTCTATTTTTTCCAGAATTTCATAGTCGTAGTTTGCGCGGCGATTGTAACCAATCTCCTTGTATTCGGCCATTAAATGATCTCCAATTTTTCCATTAGATCGTCTATTTTTTTTCGCAATTCCGAACTTATGGGAGATAAAGGCGCGCGCAACTCCTCTTCCAAAAATCCCAATTTGCTCAGGGCGTACTTGGCTGGAGCCGGATTCGGTTCAGCAAACATCAACTCATGCAAAGGCGCCAACATATCTCTCAGAATTGCAAATTTTTCAAAATTATTCCGTTTGAAGGCGTTGTACATATCGACGCAAAAATTTGGTGCCACATTCGCCGTTACGGAAATTACTCCGCTAGCTCCCATGGCCAATGCGGCGGCGGCGACATCGTCATTTCCGGTTAAAAAATCGAAATTTTCTTTGACTTCAGAACGCCATAGCGTAAATCTTGAAAGCTCCGACGCGCATTCTTTCACGCCGACGATATTTTTCAAATCGCAGAGTTTCTTAAAAATATCCAATCCTATGCTCGCGCCGACTCTTCCAGGATTATTATATAAAATTATACCGCGGGAAGTCGAATCATTTAGTTTTTTAAAATGATCATATATTTGCCTTTGCGACGGTTTCACATAAAATGGACAAATGCATAAAAAACTATCGACGTATTTTTCCGTCTTCCTGATAAATTCTACACAATTATCGGTGACCGAATCGATTATTCCGCCAATTAGTTTAATTTTTCCGTCGCAAATGGAAGACGCAATTTTGATCAACTCCGCTTTTTCTTCCGAGGACAAAGACAAAGATTCTCCGGTCGATCCGCAAACGACTATTCCCGAAATGCCGGAATTGGAAATATAGTTTACGTATCTCTCAAAAGCGTCGACGTCTATTTTTCCGCTTTTAAAAGGAGTAATAATCGCCGCAATATAACCGTTTAACATTTAACACCTATGGGTAAATTTATTGAACTCTACCACTCTTAAAGATTGAAGTCGACCGCTAAAGAGAGAGCGCGCCCTTTCCTACCGTAAAAAATCTCTGACGGACGCCGCCGTAGTCTCCGGAAACCTAATATTCGATCGATAGGCCGCGGCGTACATTCGATCTCCATAAATCAGCGCAATGCCGTTGAATTCCGGACGCCGGACATAGGAACAGGTAAAAAAATCCTTATATCCGCAAAAATTAGATAGTTCAAGTTCGTCTAACGACAAATAAAAGTTCAATTTCAAAGCCTTGACTAAAGATTCTTTTAAAGTCCAGGCGGCGGTAAGGCATTCTAAATTGTCGGGAATTCGTTCCCTCTCAAAAACAACATATCTAAGGGCGTCCATTGAATTTTCCCTTAATCCCTCTATGTCTATTCCAAAGGAAAATTCATTTCTAAATACCAGACTTGCAACGATTTTGTTCGTATGGGTAATGGTTGTGGAATAGTCGGAACCTTCTATGATTGGACGACCGAATTTTTCATTTATTATGTTAACTTCGCCAAATACTATTCGCTGAAAAGAAGAGAGAGCCGTTTTGGTTGTTATTCTTCCAAGACCGAATTCTATTTTCCTCTTGTCTATACCCGCTGAAGATAATTTTTTAAGTTCGATCTCGGACAAATATCCTTTAAAATCCTCCAGACGGAAATTTGCCCCGTCGGCGATGGATAACGCGCATTTTTCTTTCTTTCCATCCAAGAAAAAAGGAATATCCAAAGTTTTTATGTTCATGAATCTAGAGCATGGCCATGCCGCCATTGACGTGGAGCACATGTCCGGTAATATAGGACGCCTCGTTGCTGGCCAAAAATCCAACGGCGGCGGCCACTTCTTCCGGACGGCCGACTCTAGTCATCGGAATATTTTTTTCCATTTGTTCCCGTACGGAGGCCGGAATTTTTTCTACCATCGGAGATTCTATAAATCCAGGAGCCACGCAATTCACCGTGACGTTTCTGGCGGCCAACTCTGCGGCGGCGGATTTAGAAAGCCCAAACAGACCAGACTTCGAAGCCGCATAGTTTGTCTGACCGGAATTTCCAATTGCTCCAACAATGGATGAAATATTTATGATTCGGCCCCATCTCTCTTTTATCATTTTTTTGGAAACTGCCCGCATCAATCTAAACGGCGCCTCTAGATTTAGGGTAATTACGTCCTGCCAATCCTGATCCGTCATTCTCATCAGCAGATTATCCCTGGTTATGCCGGCATTGTTTACCAGGATATCTACTCGACCGCATATCCGTTCTATATTTGGCGTCAATTCCTCTATCGCTCCCGCCAAATTTAGATTACAGGCGAAAAGATGTACCCTCTCCGATAGCTCGTTGGCCAGATGCTCAAGACCGTCGATTTTCGTTCCGGAAACGGCCACGGTGGCGCCCATTTTGTGCAGAACGCGCGCAGTAGCGCCTCCTATGGCGCCGGTCGCCCCCGTAACGAGCGCAACTTTTCCACTTAAATCAAACATTTTCACCTCAACGATCTAAACATAATCTATTTTTAAAATTTCATAGCATTTTTTACCAGACGGAGTTTCAAGTTTCGCCTCGTCCCCAACGTTTTTGCCTATAAGCGCTTTGGCAAGAGGAGCTCCAATTGAAAGGCGTCCTTTTTTTATGTCCGCTTCATCTACGCCGACTATTTTATAGACGATTTCTTCATTGACCGATTCGTCAAACACGGTCACAGTGGCTCCAAATTTAACTCCGGTCCCTCCGAGTTTCTTTATATCTATGATTTCCGCCCTTGATAGTTTAGATTCCAGCTCTCGGATTCGTCCCTCTATAAACCCCTGCTTATTCTTTGCATATTGATACTCCGCATTTTCGGACAAATCTCCTAGCGCTCTGGCTTCAGAAATAGCCTTGATTACAGATGGCCTTTCTACAAATTTTAAATTCTTCAACTCGTCTTCCATGGCTTTAAACCCTTCGGGAGTCATATGAACTTTTTCCATAATATCCTACAACAACAATGGCATGAAAACCTCTATCCCACAACTTTAGGAACAACAAACATATTGCATCCTTTTTCCGGAGCGTTGTCCATAACGGCCGAATCACATGGAATGGAGACGTCTTCCCGTTCATGCAAACTTGTTGCATACTGAACCGTTTCGTCAATCTGGGAACAATCGACTTCCCTAAGCTGCTCAACAAAACTAAGAATACTATTCAGATTGCCTTTAATTTCATTGATTTTCGAATCATCTACCCGAATACGAGCCAAATGCAATACTTTTTTAACATCTTCCTCAGTTACAGACATGATATCCTCTCAGATACTAAAGACTACCACTGATGCTATTACAGACCTTTTAAAAAGTCTACGGTCCGACTCAATAAATAATTATCAATTCCGTGGGACAAATTAGGACTGATTGCCGTTTGCACGTTAATGCCTGCTTTGGATAGAGCTTCTTCCGTCAATTTCATGGCGCTAACAGGAATAACCGTATCCTCCGCCCCATGGGTAAGCAAAACTTTTGCGCTTTTCTTGAGAGCGCAGACGCTTGGATTTAGCAATAATCCGGAAAAAGCTACTATCGCTTTAACCTCATACTGCAATCCCAAACTTAGGGATAGCATCGCTCCTTGGGAAAATCCCGCAAAAATGACGTTATCGTAGCTTAAATTTTTCTCGGCGATCACGGAGTCTACATAGGACATTATTTTTGAAGAATTATCGTTGAAGGCCCGTTCCCATGCGTTCACGTCGTTCCCCTCCAGAGCAAACCATTGGCGACCGAAACCGTCGTCGCAATTTTCAAGGCCGTTCGGAAGATGAACCTCGGCTCCTGGAAGAACCTTTGAAAATTCTTCCCCTATTGGACGCAAATTATCTTTATCCGCGCCATATCCGTGAAAAATGAACGCTAAACTGTCCATGTCCGAGCGAGCTTTCAAAACGATTTCATCCATATTTCTCTCCGGCAATATCACTTTGAAGACTCTAATATGTTTTTCGAACTTTGTACATCCTCTGATGATTGTTAATCCCAAACATAGCGACTTCCCCGACATTTTTATAACTATGAAAATCTAAATTTTCACGATTCCCTAGCGATTCGTACTCCTGAAATGAAATTTCAACTCTGTCCGTCAGCATTTTTTGATTATTTTGCGTATCAAGCATTTGTCGATAATTTTTCGTAACTATTCCGGAGAAAAATTCCGCAACGCTGCCGGATCCATAGCTGAAAAATCCAATCCGTTTACCGGTAAGATCGTCTTTTATGTGATCCAGAAGCGAAACAAAACAAATATAAAGCGAAGCCGAACAGCTATTGCCAATAACCGAATTGTAAATCAACGTTTCTCCGATGGATTTTAGCCTAAATAATTGGCTGTTGGCCTTTTGGGCCATTTTGCAAAACGGAGCGTGAAAACAAACGTGATTCACATCTGAAATCGCGATATTAGACTTTTCCAGATATCTGGCGACGCTAATATGCATGGATTTTAAATAATTTTGGGCGGATAACTTTCCGTCAAACAAAGCCTCCTCCAAATGAGAGGGACGCCAGAAATCCATGATATCCGTGGTATGAATACCAGCCCAGGGCTCTATCTCCAAAATTCTCGGATCTTTCGCCACCACAAACGCGACTGCCGCTCCTCCTTGAGTAGGCTCTCCGGACGTTCGGGGAGAGTATTTCACCACGTCGGATCCAATAACCAAAACTTTTGAGTCGGGATTCTCTCTCACATATGATTTAGCCAACCGCAATGCCGCCGTCGCCGAATAACACGCCTGTTTCAGATCAAAAACTCGACAATTTTCCTTCAACTTCAAAAAATGATGCACGTATATGCCGGCGGATTTGGATAAATCAAAGGAAGATTCCGTCGCAAAAATCAGCATATCCACATTATTTTTATCCTCAATTCCGGAAATTGCCTTTCGGGCGGCCTCGACGGCGACGGTGACGACGTCCTCGTTGGGAGGAAATATAGACATTTTCATTTGTCCAATTCCGGCGCAGTACTTGGCGAAGTCAACGTTGCGATATTTGGCTAGAGTTTCCAGACTTAAAAAATATCCGGACGTGGCAAAGGCAATGGAATCTATTCCTATTTTCATTTTCTTTCCAATTTCATATGGGAGCGCATCAGATCGCCTGGACGACAAAGCGCCGCCATCAGAGAAAGCTCTGAACACAAAGTCGCCGAAGCAATTAACGCCGCCAGTCTTTGGGACGAAAATGGATCCGACGAATAACACCCCATTTGCTCCAGATTTTTTACGGCAAACGGCAAATTTTTCCCGTTCCCAACCGTTCCTACGACGATATTCGGAAGATTAACGGAAAAATATAAATCCTCTCCCGATAATTCGGCAAAAGTAATTCCCTGGGACGTCTCCGTCACGTTGGCGGAATCCTGTCCGGTCGCCAAATACATAGCAAGCGCAATATTGCCGTAATGGGCGTTTGCGGTTCGCACTCCGCCGGATAAAATACTACCGATCAAATTTTTCTTGACGTTTAAATCGGCAATTTGTCGGGGAGTTGTTTTTAAAATTCTAGAACATACCTCTTTTGGAATTGTAATTTCCGCGGAAACTCGTTTTCCTCTTCCTAAAATTCCATTTATGGCCGAGACTTTTTTATCGGTGCAGTAATTTCCGGAAACGGATTCGTATTGCATATTTTTGCAGTTGGCCATGATGAATTCCATGACGGCGTCCGCCGCCTTAGTGACCATATTATGACCGGCGGCGTTGCCGGTCTCAATACTTATACGCACAAACAACAATCGTCCGACGTTTTCCAGATGCAAATCCATTAATTTTGCGAAATCGCTCGTACTTTTCACGATTTCTCCAATGGATTTATCGTTGGCTTCGATCCAGGATTTACACGCCAGAGCGCCCGTAATATCGGGAGCGCCCAAAATTACCGATCTGGTCATAAGATCCCCAATGACCGCCGCCAATATTCCAGAAGTTTTTTGAGACACAAGCGCTCCGCGCTTTGCAGAATGCCATAAAGGAGTCTCGAAAGTAGCCAGAGGAACATGACAAAATTCCACAACTCCGTTGTAATTTATTTTTATCGGCCCGATTATTTTAGTGGGAATGATCGTATCCAATTTGCTTTCTTCAAATTCCATAAACTTTCTCGAAAAATATAAACGGCTAGGATTATAACCTGTTTTCACGTCTAATCCAATTGCGGTATTGACCTTCTTCGTTAATGCATATAAATATAATAGCGTTGAGGCTGGGTGGCAGAGTGGTTATGCAGAGGACTGCAAATCCTTGTACGTCGGTTCGATTCCGGTCCTAGCCTCCAGCGTATAACTTTCACAGATACAGATTTTCTGGGATAAAATACGTTTCGGTTCGCCATGTGAGCTAATTTGTCCTAGATCGAACCATTTTGGACGAAAAATCCCAGAGCTCTTTGAATGGCATTGTTCTCGTCTTCATCGTCATAAATGAACATTTTTCAGAAATATCGCATATAGATTTATTTTTTTTAGTAAAATATTAATTTTATGTTGCTCCATAAAAATAGATAGAATAATATTTGCCAAATTATGGGATATAAAAAAATATTTTTATCTTTTTTTGAACGAATCTAAAGGGAGGTTCAATACAGACAATTCAAGCATACCTTTAAATATTTTTAAAAAGAAAGCGGTTAAATATCAATGATATTTGTGGACATGAAAAATTAAGCTAAACTTTCA
>JAISMI010000076.1 GCA_031276835.1 Holosporaceae bacterium
CGCTTCTGTTATCGATACGCTTGCCCGTCGTTAATATTTTGTTTCTCACAAAACGCGAACACGTCTCGGCGAACGTCGCTTTAATCAATTTTTCCGAAAATTCCTCGCGGTCGGCAAAATGGGCGACGACTTTATCTTTTACTTCTAAAAGAGCCTCGTTCCTATCGTGTTTGCAGGCGCCTTTATAGGCTTTTTCGATATCTTCCAAAAAGTTGTTTAAAATTTCAGCGGCGATTTTTTCAGACGCGTCATTTGGAGCCGGCACATGCCAAGGATCCTTGGCGCAGGTTTCGGCTAACTCCATAATTATGTCAATAATCGGCTGAAATGAATTATAACCAAATTTCAGAGCGGTCAGCATATCCGATTCCGATAGTTCTTTCGCGCCAGATTCCACCATCAAGATCCCATCTCGCGATCCCGCAACCACCAAATCTAGATCAGACTCCCAACCAATTTTTGGATTTAAAACGAACTCGTTATTTTCGTATCCTATTCTTGCGGCGGCAATCGGCCCTAAAAACGGAATTCCAGAAATTGTCAGAGCGGCTGACGCTCCAATTATGGAAATTACGTCGGCGTCATTTTCGCCGTCAAAGCTTAAAACAGTACAAATGACCTGAGTTTCATTTTGAAAATCCTCATGAAATAAAGGACGAAGCGGACGATCGATTAATCGAGAAATTAAAGTTTCCCTTTCTGAAGGACGCCCTTCCCTTTTGATGAATCCTCCGGGAATCTTACCGGCAGAATAGGCTTTTTCGATATAATTCACCGTGAGCGGAAAAAAATCCACGTCCAAATTAGCCTTTTTGTCGGCGACAACGGTGCATAAAACTATTGTGTCGCCGTATCTCACCGTAACCGCGCCAGTCGCTTGATTCGCAAAGCGACCAACTTCTATGGAAAGTAATCTACCGCCCCATTTAATTTCTTTTTTAAATACCATAAAATTTTCCTCTATTTTCTATCTTCTTAGTCCCAGCTTTTTGATAATGTTTGCATATCTGGCGCCGTCTATCCTTTTTAAGTAATCTAACAGTTTTCTTCTTCTGCTCACCATGGCTAACAGTCCGCGTCTCGAATGAAAATCCTTCGCGTGGAGATTCATGTGTTCTCCCAAAGAATTGATGCGCGTCGTTAAAATGGCTACTTGTACTTCCGGAGATCCCGTATCTCCCTCGTGAATTGCGAATTTACTTATTATCTCTTTTTTGTTTTCCATCGACATCTTTCTCCTATTTTTTTAGTCGCTTGCACACATTCTCACGGGCTTCACCTGCCAGCTGCTGGAAACAAATCCAATTCCGCAGAATTTTCCGCAGTCGCCGTCGACGATTCTAACGTTCGAATCGACAATTGTTGAATTCTCTACAAAAATTAGTAGCCCGTTTTTCAACCTGGTAACGTCTTCCTTTCCGAGATACAAGGCCGGGATGTCGTCCAGCGGACTTTCAACGGAAATTAAAACGTCGACCAATTCGCTAGTATCTTTCATTTTTTGTAATTTTGCTAGAGAAATCGCGTCTTTTATGGAAAAAAAACCCGATCGCGTTCTGCGAAGTTCTTTAACATAAGCTAAAGACCCTAATTTTTCAGCAATATCCCTTACTAGGCTGCGAATATAAGTCCCCGAAGAACAAACGACCTCAAACGTCCATTCGCCGCCGTCTATCATTTTTAGATCTAGGATTTTTACTTTTTTGGAGCGCAATGTTACGCTTTTTCCTTGACGAACTAGATCGCAGCTTCTTCTTCCATTTATTTTTATGGCGGAAAAAAGCGGAGGAATTTGCTCTATTTCTCCCAAAAATTCCGGTAGTATTTTTGTAATTTCCATTTTGCTTGGAATCCGTTCTGTTGCGTCGATTATTTTTCCGCTTTTGTCAAGAGTGTCGGTGGATTTCCCAAATACAGCCGTAAAAGTATATTTTTTTTCCGATTTTTCAATGAATCGTATATACTTTCTCGCTTCTCCAACGGCTATGGGTAAAACGCCGGTGGCGAATGGGTCTAGAGTTCCGATGTATCCGGTCTTGAAGTCCAAAATGCGACGGACTTTTACCATCGCTTGATTCGACGATATTCCGCTGGGTTTATCAAGACATAACCATCCGCTTTTCTGCAAGTTTCGTTTCCGACGATCAATGGTCGGGGCGAGAGGATTTGAACCTCCGACGTCTTGCTCCCAAAGCAAGCGCGCTACCAGACTGCGCCACACCCCGATAAAATATTGTTCTACATCAATAACTATAATATTTCAATAATAAATATATGTTGTTTTTGTTGCTACTGTGAATATGTTAATAACTAGTTAACCTTTTTCTTAACCATTTGTTAAGAAAGAAAAATAAGACGTTAATATTTTCCGACTAGCGATTTAATGTCTGTTTATATCATGTTGATAATAGTGAATAAAAAAAGACGATTCCTTCGAACGCGTAAGTTACTAACAAACAGCTAACATAATACGAAGCGGTAATACCCAATGGCTGGGGTGGTAGGATTCGAACCCACGGAATGGCGGGATCAAAACCCGCTGCCTTACCACTTGGCTACACCCCAATAATGGTCGAATGTTACATCATGATTTTGTCAAACTCCAGAGAAAAAACAGAAAAGTTGGCGATTCTTTGACGTTTTTTATGGCGTGTTTTCAGTCTCTTTATGAATCATATGACGGAGGATCAGCAAACTTGGAACGCATACTATGGGAACG
>JAISMI010000038.1 GCA_031276835.1 Holosporaceae bacterium
AAAGATAATATAGAATCGTCGGCGCAGATAAAAAATAGAGTGATCAGAGCGAGAGAAATTCAGCTAGATAGGTATAAAAAATCGTCTTTTTGCACTAACGCCGAGGCGGACGGACACGAGCTGGAGAATTATCTGACAGATTCCGCCAAAGAAATTCTATACAAATGCGTTGATAAATCTAAAATTTCAGCGCGAGGGTATTATAGAGTTGTAAAATTGGCCAGAACTTTAGCGGATATGGCGGGAGATGATTCCATAACCGTCGATTATGTGTCCGAAGCCCTAAGCTACAGGAGAATCATCTAGGCTGGTTCCAATGAATTTATGATAAAAAATATTCCCGCAAACGTTCCTAAAAGATGTTAGTATAGCGGCGAGGTATTGTCGCGCTTAGACGTTTGTTGCGCGCGGTCGTTCACTAAATTAAAAAGGATTATCTGTGCAAACAAATGCGCTTAAAAGCGTCGATTTAGAAGGTAACGATATGTTGGATTTTTTAAATCCAGAGCAATATGAAGCCGTTGTTACGCTCGATAAGGCTTTGTTGGTTCTTTCGGGCGCCGGAACGGGAAAAACTAAGGTTCTCACAACAAAAATTGCCCATATAATAGAAAAGGGGTACGCGTTTCCATCTCAAATTCTGGCGGTTACCTTCAGCAATCGCGCGGCTCGAGAAATGAAGGAGCGTATTCTGAAGCTCACTAGCGGAGCCGACGGCGTTTGGTTGGGCACTTTTCATGCGATCTGCGCAAGAATATTGAGACAACATGCGGAGTTAGTTGGAATAAGTCGGGATTTTACTATTATTGACGCCGGCGATCAGGTGAAAATCGTGAAACAGATTTTAAAAGAGCTTAACGTCGACGGAAAAATGGCCAACGCCGTCGTTTCAAAAATTTCCCGCTGGAAGGACAAGGGAATAACTCACGATGATCCCCGTTTAGACGTCGCTCTGGAAAAACGCGTCTACAAAATCTACCAGGAAAGAATAGCGAGCTATGATTCGGTGGATTTCGGCGATTTACTGCTCTACGTAATAGAAATTTTCAAAAAACATCCGGATGTTCTGAAAAAATATCGCGACAGATTCAAATACATTCTCGTGGACGAGTATCAGGACACGAACATGTCCCAATACGTCTGGCTGCGAATATTATCTCCTCTGGGACAGGGAATTTGCTGCGTTGGGGACGACGATCAAGCGATTTACAGTTGGCGAGGAGCGGAAGTTGGTAATATTTTGCGTTTTGAAAAGGATTTTCAGAACCCCAAGATAATAAGATTGGAGAGGAATTACCGCTCCACCGGACACATTTTAGGGGCCGCCTCTTCTTTGATATCCAATAATGAAAAGCGTCTGGGAAAAACCATCTGGACCGAAACGGACGGCGGAGAAAAAGTGATTGTGCGTCGTACCTATAATGGATTCGACGAGGCCGAATTTGTCATGGAAAAAATCGAATTTCTCCACAGAAAAGAAGGCGTTGCGTTCGGCGAAATGGCAATTCTTGTTCGGGCCGGATTTCAAACCAGAGAATTTGAAGAAAGATTAATGGCCCACGGACTGCCCTACAAAGTCGTCGGAGGACTCAAGTTCTATGATCGTCAGGAAATAAAGGAAGTCGTCGCCTACATGAGGCTGATCTATCAACCCAACGACAGTCTGGCGTTCGAAAGAATCATCAACGTGCCGCGAAGAGGGATCGGAGCGTCCGCCATGGCGAAATTTCACGCTTTGGCGAGTGAAAAACATATTTCCCTATATTCGGCCGCTCGGGAAATTTTAATGGGCGAGACGCTGCGTCCGTCTCTAAAAACGGCGCTTGAGGAATTTATGAAATTGATCGAATCCATCAGATTAAGGAGGGATCTTCGCCCAACGGACGTCGCCAAAATTATACTGGACGAGAGCGGATATTTGGCCGCTCTCGGTCAGGAACAGACCATCGAATCTCAAACCAGAATTGAAAACCTAAAGGAATTGCTGATCGCTCTGGAGGATTTTGAAGATCTTCCGACTTTTATTGAGCATATTAGCCTCGTTGTGGATTCTCCGGCAAATTCCGGCGAGGAGCTTGTAAGCGTAATGACTCTTCACAGCGCCAAAGGGCTGGAATTTGACGCGGTATTTCTGGTCGGATGGGAAGATGGCGTTTTTCCCCACAATCTGAGTTTACGCGAGGAAAATGTCGAGGAAGAAAGGCGGCTCGCCTATGTTGGAATTACCAGAGCCAAAAAGTATGCTTTCATTAGCTATGCTTTGAATCGTAGAATTTATAACCAATGGCAGGCGAATCCTCCTTCTAGATTTTTGTCGGAATTATCAAAGGATCACGTGATATTTGGGTGAGGAATATCGCGCATGGAGACGACGGCTTTGACGAAGGTATTTTAATCATTGATGTTTTGTGATACTCTGCCCTCCATGTTTATAAAAAAAGGGAAGAATATGAACGAAAATACAACGGATAAAGTTAAAGAAATTATCGCAGATAAGTTGGGGGTCGACGTATCGAAGGTCGTCGAAGAGGCTAGATTTGTCGATGATCTTGGGGCGGACAGCCTTGATACCGTTGAGCTTGTTATGGCGTTGGAGGAAGAGTTTGATATTGAGATTTCCAATGCCGAAGGTCAGGAAATTCAATCGGTAAAGGATGCGATATTATTCATTCAAAGCAAATGTAAGTAGGAAATAGAGTCGGCATGAAAAGAGTAGCGGTTACTGGACTTGGCATGATATCTCCGCTGGCGGTTAGCGTAGAGGAGTCCTGGCGGCGACTGTTGAATGGCGAATCCGGCGTTAAAAAGATAACGTCTTTTGATGTGGAGGATATTGCCTCTCAGGTGGCCGGTCAAATTCCATCGGATATGTTTGATCCTTTGGCCTATATCAGTCAAAAGGAATTAAACCGCATAGATACCTTTATTCTGTATGCCATTGCGGCAACCGCTGAAGCGGTCGAAGACGCCGGTTTGAACAATCTGAGCGACGAGGAGAAAGAAAACGCCGGAGTCATCATCGGCTCTGGAATTGGCGGACTGCCGATTATTTATAGTACCTCTCTTAACTTAAATGAAAATGGTCCGAGACGAGTTTCTCCGTTTTTCATTCCGGCCTGCTTAATAAATTTAGCGTCCGGACACGTCTCGATAAAATTTGGACTGAAAGGTCCCAACCAGTCGGTGGTAACGGCTTGCGCAACCGGCTCCCATGCCGTTGGAGACGCCGCCCGCATGATTCAAGTGGGAGCGGCGGATATAATGGTCGCCGGCGGATCCGAAGCGGCGATCTGCAGGATAGGAATGGCCGGATTTGCCGCTGCGCGAGCGCTATCTACCAAAATGAACGATTTTCCGGAAGAAGCGTCCAGGCCGTGGGATAAGGCCAGAGACGGGTTTGTTATGGCGGAAGGCGCCGGTATTCTAGTTCTGGAAGAATTGGAACACGCCAAAAAACGCGGAGCAAAAATTTACGGAGAAGTAGTCGGATGCGGTATGTCCGGCGACGCCTACCACATAACGGCTCCATGCGTGGACGGAGACGGCGCCTATAGGGCCATGAGAAGCGCTCTTAAATCGGCGAAAATTTCTCCAGATGAAATAGATTACATTAATGCTCACGGCACGTCTACCATTCCTGGAGATATCGGAGAGCTGCGAGCCGTCGAAAAAATTCTTGAGGGAAAAGCCGGAGCGTCCATGTCCTCCACGAAATCTTCCATTGGACATTTGCTAGGCGCCGCTGGAGCGGTAGAGGCGATATTTTCGCTGTTGTCCATAAGAGATCAGGTCGCTCCTCCAACGCTAAATTTGCACGATCCGGAAGAGACGTTTATTGATCTGGTTCCATTGCAATCCCGCCCAAGAAGTATTAAATTCGTTATGTCGAATTCATTTGGATTCGGCGGAACCAACGCCAGTTTGGTATTTAAAAAGTTTGAGTAGTCTGTGGATAGCGATTACAGGAGGGGGACGGCCCCATTTTTAGTTGGATTTGCGACAACTATTTTACTAATTTCTCTGTTTTTCATCTATTATGTTCATAAAAAATCTTCCTATGTTCCCGAGAAAAATATTATTGTGGAACGCATGGACGACGGCGCGTTTTCTCAATTATTGGTGGATAAAAAAATTTCCGATAATTTGATCCTCGCAAAAATAACCGTAAAAATCATGAAAATTTTAGGATATCGGGCAAAATTTGGCGAGTACGCGCTTCCGCATTACGTCTCGCTATTTGAGGCCATAAAAGTCATTAATTCCGGAAAAGTCGTCATACATAAAATCACAATTCCAGAGGGATTTTCTGTATTTCAGGTTATGAAAAGATTGGAAGAAAACGAGGATCTGCGGGGAAAAATAGAAAATATTCCGCGGGAGGGCTCTATAATGCCGGATACCTATTGTTTTAAGTATCCTACCACCAAGCAAGAAATAATTTTTATGGCCCAAAAAGCCATGCGGGAATTTATACAAAAGGAATGGCCGAAAAGATCGTCCAGTTGCGTTCTTAGGAATCCTAACGAAGTTCTTACTTTGGCGTCCATTGTTGAAAAAGAAACTAACATAGAGAAAGAAATGGTTGCCGGAGTTTATTTGAAGCGATTGAAAATTAATATGAAATTGCAATCCTGTCCCACCGCCATATACGCCCATAAAAGAGGAGATAGACTTGGTCATGGCTTAAAATATAGCGAATTAACCATTAATGATCCCTACAACACCTATATTTATGGCGGGCTTCCTCCGGCTCCCATATCCAATCCTGGAAGAGCCAGTATAATTGCGGTGTTGCATCCGGAGGAAACCGACAATTTATTTTTTGTTTTCGACGGCGTGAAAAAACATATATTTTCTAAAACCTACGACGAACATAGGCGAAATATATCAAAAGTAAGACGTCTGAAATTATCGGAAGTTCGTTAATTTTTCATGATGGATTCGAAAATTTTTAGATATTCGTCGACCATGACGTCGGTATTGGCGAACTTTTCGGCCTGTTTATATCCGCGTTGAATTAATTTATTGCGTAGATCGGCGTCGGCGGCGATCTTGGACATGGCGGCGGTCATTTCTTCAACGTTTGTCGGATTAAAAAACAAGGCCGCGTCTCCGGCAACTTCCGGAAGACTTCCGGCATTGCTGCAGATTACCGGAACGCCTTCCGTCATGGCTTCTATTACCGGCATGCCGAATCCCTCGTATAAAGACGGAAACACGAGGGCCAATGCATTGGCAAGCAATACTTTTAGTTCATTATCCGGAACAAAATTTGTTAGGATAACTTTATCCAATAGACCTTTTTTCTTCAAAATATTCTTGAAGTAATCGGAACTATCTTTTGCCTGAAATTTACCGACAATCGCCAATTTTAAATTTAAGCCGGACGAGGACGAAAATTTTGCAAACGACGTCCATAGTCTTAAATGATTTTTATGATTCCATAAGGAAGACGGATAGATAAAATAATTGCGTTTGTCTAGACCATATTTTTTTAGGATTGAATTGGCGAAATCCGCGTTTAAATTCGAATGCGATATTCTTCGAGCCAAGCGAGTCGCTATTACGGCAATCTGATCTTTATTTACCCTGTAGGAATTAATGATTTTTTGTTTGGAAAATTCAGAAATGGTGATAATTTTTTTTGAACTTTGAATGATGAGATTGGAAACGATTTTTCTCCATTCTATCATATCTGGAAGCCAATATTGGGGTAAATCCAAGTAGGCCAAGTCGTGTATTAGGGATACCTTAGGTATGGAGAAATCGTTTACCGCTATTTCCGCATAGGGATCAAAAAATAAATCGCATTTATCGTCCAGGCATATGGTATTGTAGCAGGTCAGTTGCGTTATTTTGTCGCGAAACAGCCCCAATGTTAAAAAATTAACGGCGTTTCTCAGGGATAGGAATACTTTATTATATTTGGCGCGGGCGTATAAAAATTTAACGTTATCGTATTTTTTTAATTTTGAAAAATTATCGTGAAAATTATCGGAGGTTAATAGTATAAATCTCCAGTGGGGACGTTTTTGAGCCATTGCTCCAATGAGGTTTTCCGTAAGAGTTTTTATACCTCCGTCGTATTGTATAGAAGAGACGTCGACGACGACGTCTTTGGAGATATTTGCCGCTCTATTTTTTAGATGGGAGACTCGTCCCGTAGTGAAAAAATCAGAAAACTTAGCGTCGGACAGCGCCACTAACGTCAAAATTGATACGATGGAAAAAGTCGCGAAGAAACTACAAATTCCCATCGTCATTGCTATCGTTTTTTTACGAAAACCCGCCATATTAAATCCACAACACAAGTCGCGTCGATATTATATTTAAAAGACTAACGGAAGATTAACTTTATGGTTTTTAGGCGATAAGGAGAGGAATTTCCACCTGAATTTGCGTGTATTCGGCTATTCCATTGCAATATTTACAGACGCACGTCCAGTCATTTTCTTCTGCTCCGCAGCGGGTGCATTTCCATATAAAATCTATGCGCTTTGATTTTAGCGGTTGGGATAAAATCCGAACAGCTTCGGGAGGTTTAGGACTATCCAGCATTTCCGCGACTTTTCGTAATTCGTTTGCGATGAAGTCCAGCGGTTCTTTTTCATAGGCGGTCAGCAGGTTTTGAAACGCCGACATCAGCATTTCTTCCCGAACGAGAAGTTTAGCCAATCCAAAATATCCGATCCACGATTTCGGCGCCGCATCTATCAATTTATTGGCGAGTTTTATTTTGTCCAGATTAGATAAATCATGTCCGGCCGAGATATATTTATCAAATACTTTTTGATGGGGGAAGGCTCTGAAAGACTTACTCAACACGTCGCGGGCGTTTCTATATTCTTCTTTTGCCAGCAGAAGTTCGGCGTAGTTGACGGCGTTATTCGACAATTCCGGCGCCAACTTAAAAGCTTTTTTCAGCAGGTCTGGATCTTTTTTATGGAATCCCTCTTCAGAGTAGACCGCGGCTTCCACCAGACGCGATTTATCAGATCTAGCCAGCGAAGACAAATGTTTTTTGGCCTCGGCAAAGTTCTTATTTTTCACGGAAATTGCCGTCGCCTGAAGAATTAAATCCTGGGCGCGCGGAGATACTTTCAATAGAGAATTTATGGCCATCAGAGCTTCGCCGTCGGAACGTTCTTTTGTGGCCAACTGACACAAACTGTAAGCTCCGAGCGCGGTGTCGCTCTCTCGTTCGCACAAACTGTAGAAAATCGCTTTCGCGCGCTGTTCGTCGCCGTTTATCAGACTCTGTTGCCCTTTGATCCATGATACTATTGGAATATTTCCCAGATATTTTTCCGCTTTTCCTATGAATTTTTCGATTTTAGATTTGTCCTTAAGCAGTATTCCCGAAAACGCCAGTTGCAGATTGTCCAGTCCTTTTTCGTACTTAGATCTGCGGAAAAATATTCTGCAGACGGCTTTTTTTATAATTCCATAAAAATAAAGGCAAAATCCGAAAAAGAATATCAGAACGGCAAAATGAACGTCCACCGTGCTACCGCCGACGTCGAACGACGCAACGCCCTTATAGTAAATCGCCATCGCCGTCAGCAACAGAAAAGCGCAAAACTTCAAAAACAAAAAAACGCCCGTCAGCATTATTACATTAATTGCGTCATATGCGTCTTAACAATGGTAATTGCTTCTTGTATAGAAGTGATTAGAGCGGAAATATGGGTATCCATATTTCTAACAAATTGTACTAATTTATCCCAATTTCCAGTAAGATAAGCCGCCGCCAAAATTAGCGCTATGAAAAACGCAAATTTAAGAAGACTAAGAAAAAGATCTTTCATTTTTTACTCCCTATTACAATCGCAAATCGATGATAACACATAACCGGAAATTTCTACTAATTTCTGATGATTTATTTTCTTAAATTTTACAATTTTTCTCAATATATTTTTATAGGCGCCGACAATTTTATTGTCGTTTCCATTGGTGACGGTCTCTACCCCTTGGGCGAGATCCTCTACCAGGCGTACAATATCTTTATCGCAGGAGAATAACTCGTTAAATTTATTCAATTCTGCTTCGAAGGGCTCGTTGGATTCCATTTTAGCGCGCAGCGCCATCCAGGCTTTCCACTTTTGCCGTAGTTCGCCGCGCTTATCTAGGCATTGTTTGACGCTTTCGGTCGCGGACTTGAATTCTAGCTTTTGATTTAAGTTGGCGACGTCGTTTTGAAGGAGCTCGATTTGTTTTTCCATTTTAAGCACGGCTGCATTAATGCCGTCGGAGGCGGCCAGATTGGACGCTTCTTTTCTATTTTGATGGAAAAACCATAGGCCGACGACTAAAACTGCCAACAATGCCACCGTCCACGTAGACGTTTGGCAACGGCATTTGGCGGTCTTCGCCGACTCTGTAACTTCTGCGGATTTTTGCGGTTTATCTTTGGACACTGGTTTCCTCCTCATCAAGAATTTTTTTCAAAACTTCATTTAACATTTGCCCATAGGCTTTTCCGCTTGTTTTTTTCATAGCCTGACCTACAAAAAATCCAAAAAGTTTTTCCTTACCGCTTTTGTATTCTGCAACTTTATCGGTGTGATCTGCAAGTACTTCTTTTACGGAATTTTCAATTGTATCCATGGAGGTAATTTGTCTCCAGCCATTTTTTTCCACGATATGGGAGGGAGATTTTCTAGAACTCCACATGAGTTCCAGAACGTCTTTGGCTATTTTTCCGGAAATAACGTCTGTTTTTATCAAAGTAACCAATTCCCCCATATTTTCCGGAGATATGCAGCTGTTGGCGATATTTTTTCCATGTTTATTGAGCAGAGCGAACAATTCTCCAATAATCCAATTGGCCAGCAATTTAGCCAAATCTTTATCTGGATTGAAGCCGCTTAGAGCTTTTTCATAGAAATCCGCCATTTCTCTTTCAGAGGAAATTATACGAGCCTCGTAGCGGGGTAGACCATATTCGCGCTGCAGTCTACTAGCTTTAGCGTCTGGAAGTTCAGGAATTGTTTCCCGAATGGCGTCAATTCTCGACTGCTCAAGTATAAGAGGCGGAAGGTCCGGATCTGGAAAATATCTATAATCCTGAGCGTCTTCTTTGGATCTCATACTGCGGGTTTTTCCGCTGGAACTGTCAAAGAGTCTGGTTTCCTGATCGACTTTTCCTCCGGATTCCAGAATTTCAATTTGTCTTGCGACTTCGAAATTAACGGCCGTTGTCAAAAATTTTATGGAGTTGACATTTTTTACTTCGGCGCGGACGCCATATTCCGTTTCTGGACGATGCACCGAAACGTTTACGTCCGCCCTCATACTTCCCTCGTCCATATTTCCGTCGCAGGTCTTGAGATATCTCAAAATGGATCTCAGCTTGCGCAAAAATGCGGCGGCGTCGTCGGCGCTGCGCATATCCGGCTTAGTTACTATTTCCATGAGAGCTATGCCGGAACGATTTAAATCTATAAAAGACTTTGTCGGACTTTGGTCGTGGATACTTTTTCCGGCGTCCTGTTCGATATGAATATGGTCAAGATTTATTCTTTTCAATTCGTCGTTTTCATTTTCGATATCTATGTATCCGCCGCTAATTATCGGATGATAAAATTGAGATATTTGATATCCCTGGGGCAGATCTGCATAAAAATAGTTTTTTCTGTCGAAGAACGATACTAAATTAACAGTTCCGTTTAGTCCGAGTCCTGTTTTTATGGCCTGATCTATGCAAAATGAATTAATTACCGGCAAAGTTCCTGGCAGGGCTGCGTCCACAAAAGATACGTTTTCATTGGGGGAGATTCCGAATTCCGTGGAAGCCGTAGAAAACAGTTTTGATCTGGATATTATTTGGGCATGCACCTCCAATCCAACGACCACTTCCCACTTTCCGGAAGACGTTTCAATGTAATTCATGATATATCTCCTTTAAAGTCGGGAAATTTGCCGATTTTTCCAGCGCGCTCCCAGCTTGTATCAACAATTCCTCCTTAAAATACGGCGCGATTAGCTGCAATCCCAGAGGGCGCATTTGTTCGTCCAGTCCAATAGGAATAGATATGCCTGGAAGACCGGCAATATTAGCCGTTACCGTAAAAATATCGTTTAAGTACATGGTAACAGGGTCCTTTGGTTCCTCTCCGAACGCAAAAGCGCTATTGGGAGTGGTTGGAGTCAGAACTACGTCCACTTTTTCGAACGCGGATTGAAAATCTTGACGAATTAGTTTTCGTATCTTTAGGGCTCGCATGTAGTAGGCGTCGTAATATCCGGCCGACAGCACGTAAGTTCCCACAAGAATTCTGCGTTTTACTTCATCGCCAAAGCCTTCGGCTCTTGTATTTTCATAAGTTTCATTTAGGGAAACGCCTTTTGCTCTGAAACCGTACCTAACGCCGTCATACCTAGCCAGATTCGAAGAGGCTTCGGCCGGAGCGATAATATAGTAGGATGGCAGCGCGTATTTGGAATATGGGAGAGAAATATCCATCGTTTCGGCTCCGGCTTCCCTCAGCATTGCGGCTCCAATTTCCCAAAATTTTAAAATTTCATCGGACATACCGTCTATGCGATATTCTTTAGGAATGCCAATTTTGAGTCCTTTCAAAGATTTTCCAACGAACGATTCGAAATCCGGAACGGATTCGCGGGACGACGTCGAATCATTTTCGTCGTATCCGGAGATGACCCTTAAAAAAATAGCGGCGTCCCGAACCGTTTGGGTTATGGGGCCCGCCTGATCTAGAGACGATGCAAATGCCACCATTCCATAGCGGGAACATCTGCCGTAGGTGGGTTTTAGTCCGACAGTTCCGGTAAACGCCGCCGGCTGCCTCACTGAACCTCCGGTGTCGGATCCCGTAGCGGCTACGCATAGACGTCCGGCAACGGCGGCGGCCGAACCTCCGGAAGATCCTCCAGGAACTAATTTTTTGTCCCTACTCCATGGATTCACAACTCCGCCGTAGTAGCTGGTCAGGTTGGAAGATCCCATGGCAAACTCGTCCATATTAGTTTTTCCGAGAAAAACAGCTCCCGCCTCCAGTAATTTTCTTGATACGGTGGATTCGTATGGGGGAATAAAGTTTTCCAGCATTTTAGATCCAGCCGTAGTTCGGATTCCTTTGGTGAGAAATAAGTCCTTTATGGCCAAAGGAATACCTTCCAACTCTCCGGCCGATCCGTCTGCGATTTTTTTGTCCGATTGGGCGGCCGATTCCAAAGCATTGTCGGCGCATACGGTAATGAACGCATTTAGACCGTCGAATTTTTCTATTCTATCGAGAAAGAGCTTGGTCAACTCGACGGAGGAAAATTTTCTGCTCAACAATCCTTTTCGTATGTCGTAAAGAGACAAATTATACACAAAACCCTCCTCGATAAACACAAATTACAATATATAATAGATAATTGCTTATAAAAATGGAAGAAATTACTATGGCGAAGATTCATTCTATAACTTCCTTTTTAATGATTCCTCTGATTTTTGCCGATCCGTTTCTACTCCGGCGTTTTTAGAAAACTTTAATTTACGTCTATTTAATTTGGCTTGATCTCCTTTTTTTTTCAAAAGTCCGAATATGACGTCGCAAAGATCTTTTGCTTCAGCGTCGGCGTCAATTTTTTTAATATTTTGAGTTTTTTGAAATTCTGAAGAAAATAATTTTTCAATATTTTCTCTGTTCGGAACTTTTTTGCAGCAGGCGATTATGAAATCAGATGCAAACGGATTGCCTAGCTGTCTGGCGCGTTCCATCATGGAGAAACCGATGGCGCGTATTATTTTGGCAAGACGTCTCGCGCCGCAGCGTTCCACATAGTTGGGAAGTTCGTCGAAATCATTGAGGTCGATTCCCTCTAACTTCTGCTGATTCCGTCGCGTTATCAGAGCCGTAACGGATTCTTTAAATATATGGGCGACGCTTTTACTGATCAAGGTCAATACGGCGCCGTATCTCAATTGAAATGTCGCGTCGTTTTTCAAAAGTCCGCAACTCAATTGCAATAGTATCGGCAGCGTAAACGCTTGACGAGCCGCGTCGACGTCGGCGTTTTTCGGATTATCCGTTAGCTTTATGCCGTCCACATAAACATTATCTGATAAGTGAGGCGCAAAATATATGAAAAACGTCTTTAGGTTTAATAAACAGTTTTTTCTGCCGCTGTCGAGAACTTTGGCAACCGTCGGCAAAAAGAGATGCTGGCGCGGACTGTTAGAGACTAATAAATTTCTAAAACAGATGGAATCGACGCCTTCAGTCAAATCTTGCGGGATCTGAAAGAGAAGGTTTTTAGCCGAAGAGACGGGGGGACGCGAATGGGTAAAACTGCAACATAGAGTTCCCGCTAATACGTATAAAATTTTCTTCATTATAGTAATCCTTTGTTAACGTCTAAACATACTAACGCGGCAAATGTTAACAGAAGGTTAACATAATTGACATATTAGAAGCGTCAACGGCCTAATTATTTTTTCAATCTACGTCTGATTTCAATTTGGTAATTTTTCAGTTAGGGCGACAGCCAAAACATCGTCTGCGGTTTCAGCCTTGATTATGTTTATGCTTTCGAAGACGCAGGAAGGAATTTCCTGTAGATCAGATTCATTTTCCTTGGGTATAACTACTGTTCTGATGCCTTCCCGATGAGCGGCTAGCAACTTTTCTTTCAGACCTCCAATGGGAAGCACTCGACCGCGGAGGGTTATTTCTCCGGTCATGGCCACGTCGTTTTTTATTGGGATTGAAGTCAACGAGGACACTATGCCCGTAACCATTGCAACTCCGGCTGAAGGGCCGTCTTTGGGGGTGGCTCCTTCCGGTACGTGGATATGAAAGTCCAAATTTTCGAAAGTTTTAGGATCAATTCCGAAGGAGGTCGCTCTAGATTTGACGAAACTCATGGCGGCCTGGATTGACTCCTGCATGACGTCTCCGAGTTTTCCGGTCAGGGTGGTTTTTCCCTTTCCCGGGACGCTAACGGTCTCTATTGACAGCAATTCTCCGCCGACTTCCGTCCAGGCTAGTCCCGTAACGACGCCGACAAGATTTTTGTCTTCTGTTCTCAGTCTCTTGAATTTTTCGGGGCCGGCGTATTTTTCCAGATTATCGATGGTAATATTTACGCTGGATTTATCTGGATTTTCCAACAATTCCTTTACGGCTTTTCGGGCGAGTTTAGCGATCTTTCTTTCCAGAGTTCTTACTCCGGCTTCGCGGGTATAATCGCGGATTAACTGCAACAATGCGTCGTCGGCTATGGAGAATTCATTTTTTTTCAGGCCGTTTTCCTGTTTTTGTTTCGGGATTAGATGCGCCTTGGCTATTTCCTTTTTTTCCAACTCCGTGTAGCCGGAAAGTTTTATTGTTTCAAGTCTATCCAATAGCGGACTTGGCATTTTAAATGTGTTGGCCGTCGTGACGAACATCACGTCGGATAAATCGTAATCCACCTCCAGATAATGGTCGTTGAAGGAGGAATTTTGCTCAGGATCTAGAACCTCCAATAGGGCGCTAGCCGGATCTCCCTTCCAATCGGCGCCAATTTTATCAAGTTCGTCCAGCAGAAACAGAGGATTGGACGATTTTGCCTTCTTCATGCAGGAAATAATTTTTCCCGGCATGGATCCTATATATGTTCTACGATGACCCCGAATTTCGGACTCATCTCTGACGCCTCCCAGAGAAAATTTAACGTAATTACGGCCGGTGGCTCGGGCAATTGACTTCGCCAACGACGTTTTCCCTACGCCTGGAGGTCCAACCAAACACAAAACCGACCCTTTTATTTTACCGACGCGGTTCTGAACGGCGAGAAATTCCAAAATTCTTTCTTTTACCTTTTCCAGACCGTAGTGATCTTGATCTAAAATGATTTTAGCCTCTTTGATATCTCTTTTCACCTTCATTTTGTTTTTCCACGGAATGCTTATCAGCCAATCGAGGTAATTTCGAACGACGGTGGCTTCCGGAGATAATGGAGACATATTTCGGAGTTTTTTTATCTCGGAATTGAATTTTTCTCGCGCCTCCGGAGAGAGTTTTACTTTTTGAGCCTTATTCTCCATTTCTTTAATTTCGTCCACAACCGCGTTATCCGGATCGCCGAGCTCCCGTTGAATGGCCTTAATTTGCTCGTTCAAGTAGTATTCCTTTTGGCTTTTTTCCATCTGTTTTTTAACGCGATTGCGTATTTTGCGTTCGACGTTTATGACGTCGATTTCGGACTCCATAAGAGACAAAAGTTTTTCGAATCTTTTCGCCATATCCGTTTCGCTCAGCAGATCCTGTTTATCTTCTATGCGCAGAACCAGGTGAGCAGAAATGACATCAATTAAATCGTCCGTTGATTCCATGCTTTTAATGGCCGAGATAGTATCCAAAGATATTCTTCTGTTTAGTTTTGCATAGCTCTCAAATTGTTCGATGGTCGATCGCCGATACGCTTCCAGTTCAAGAGTATTATCGATTTCTTTGGTTTGCAGGATTTCGTATTGAACCAAATAATAGTCTTTATCGTCCAGGCATTCCGTTACGGATATTCTTTTGGTTCCCTCCACGAGAATTTTTACCGTGCCGTCTGGTAATTTCAGCATTTGCAGAATATTACCCAACACCCCGACGTGATACATGTCGTTAAATGCGGGATCGTCGTTATGCAGGTTCTTTTGGGTCAGCATAATTATCTTTTTGTCCGCGGCCATGGCGGCCTCTAAGGCGTTAATGGATTTCGAACGCCCCACAAACAATGGAACGACAACATGAGGAAACACAACAATATCTCTTACCGAAAGCGCTGGACAATTCAAAATAAACTCCTAAGCGACGCCGCTTTTAACTTTGCCGTATTTTAATATAGGTTTGCACTCGCCTTCAATAACATCTTTTGTAATTATTACTTCTTCGATATTTTTGCATGACGGAAGCTCATACATAGTATCCAGTAAAATCGATTCCATAATGGATCTCAATCCCCTAGCGCCAGTCTTTCTTTCTAGAGCTAATTTAGCTATGGCGGGAATGGCGTCCTCGTCAAAAATCAACTCGACTCCCTCCATGCTGAATAACTTTTGATACTGTTTTACCAAAGCATTTTTTGGTTCCGTAAGAATTGAAATTAACGCAACTTCGTCCAGATCGTTTAGAATGGCTATAACCGGAACTCGTCCGACAAATTCCGGTATTAGCCCGTATTTTAGCAAATCTTCCGGTTCTACTTTGGAGAAAAGCTCTCCGATATCGCGATTGTCTTTTGCTTTTATCTCGGCTCCGAACCCGATGGACGATTTATCTCCGCGGGACGCGATAATTTTATCCAGACCGGCGAACGCGCCTCCGCATATGAATAATATGTTTGTGGTGTCGACATGCAAAAAATCCTGCTGAGGATGTTTTCTACCTCCCTGCGGCGGCACCGACGAAACCGTTCCCTCCATGATTTTCAGCAGAGCCTGTTGGACTCCTTCTCCGGATACGTCTCTCGTTATGGACGGATTATCCGACTTTTTTGAAATTTTATCTATTTCATCAATGTAGACGATTCCCATTTGAGCTTTTTCCACGTTGTAGTCGGCGGCCTGTAGTAATTTTACAATGATATTTTCCACGTCTTCTCCGACGTATCCGGCCTCCGTTAAGGTGGTGGCGTCCGCCATTGTAAAGGGCACGTCGATAATTCTGGCCAGAGTTTGAGCGAGCAATGTTTTTCCCGTTCCAGTCGGTCCAATTAGTAAAATATTTGATTTCGACAGTTCTACATCGGAGGCTTTTGCGGTGTGGGATAATCTTTTATA
>JAISMI010000025.1 GCA_031276835.1 Holosporaceae bacterium
CGTAAACAGTTCGTCTAATTCAATAAGCTCTATCTCTTGAGAATCTTTGTTCTTTTCTCTTAACTCCGACGCTTTGTTGCCTAAAGCCCGAACCCATTTCATCACAGTTACATTCGAAACCTGATCTAATATTCTCTGAACTTGAACATTTCGGGCAATACGTCAAACATACTCCAAATAACGCAAGCTTATTATAACATAAACTATAATAAATTAGCAATCCCCTTGAGGACGAGTGTTTTTAACTGTGTACCATTCATGATGAGACGATCTTGATGCTTGGATTTAGCATATCGAGGCGTAATACCTTCAGCACACATTTCACCGCGAGTCGTTTTTTGCGGCAGAATTCTTCGAATTCGACGTTGCCTGCCATCAGCTCGTTTTCCCACACAGTTTGGCCTTGCCGAGAGTCTGCACTAGAACGTCGTCCATGGTTTTCTCGTTCGCGGAGCTGTTGAGATTTAGGATGTGCGGCCTGTGATTGCCGCGTCTAGCATTTTTCCATTTTTTGAACATCCTATTCAGATCGTAATTATCTTCTGGCGCTTCAGCAAACCAACGTAGATCTATGGATTCGTCAGACATTTGTATTTCTTCATTTTTATCCGTCGTCTTTAGCCAAAATCTGACGTCGTAGTGATAATGAGCTGGAATTCCATTGTATTCCTGAATTAGGTGAACTCCGATATCGAATATCTCGCTCGACAACAATTCGATATTCTTCAATCCGGACTCTTCGCGAGCTTCTTTCAGAGAAACTCTACACAGACTGGAATCTCCGTCCGCATGGCCGCCAAGTTGTAACCACTGTTTAACTTTTTTATGCAACGTGAGAAGAAATTTCGTGCCATCGTGATTTTCCAACCAACAGGAGCCGGTAAAATGACCAATAGACAGCGATCGGTCGAAACAATTCTCGTAGGAATTTAGGAAACTCAGCATTCTTGCTTTATCGCTGATTTCTCTTTCATCGTCCGGACGATAGCGTTCCAATTTTTCTTTCAAATTTTTTCTATGCATATTTTTATCCTAAGCCCTAAAAGTATCATTCTTATTACGGCGATTCCATGATAAAGTACCGAATATTATAAAAGAATAACGCCATGAATATTTCGCTATTACTTGACGCCAACATGATTGGGAAATTTACGTATCTTCCTGCGCTGATGGAAATAGACGTCGCCGACGACGGGGCTACGGCGATTAATTCCGGAATTTCGTCGGATATGTTCAATATCATTTGCAAAATTCGCAGTAAAAGCGCATTTAATATCGCCGCGAAAAAATTTCGCGATCTCAATCTACCGTTCGCCTGCTGGATTGGCTTCGAGGACGATTATCCGGAATGCAAAAACGATCTCGAAAGTATGGGATTTGTCTGCGACGAACATGAATCCGGCATGTTTGCGGACATAGAAAAATTATCTCGCGAAAAAAAATGCGATAAACTACAAATTCTGCCAGTCGACGATGCAAAAAAATTGGAAGATTTCATAAAAGTTTATCAAAAGCTAATTCCGCAGGATGCAGATCCGATAAAAGAATTTTATACGAAGGCCGGAAAGCACATTTTAAATCCGGAATCGTCGCTGAAATTTTTTATCGGATATTTGCAGGATCAGCCGACTGCCACCAGCGCGTTGTTTCTGGATGAAAACGCCGCCGGAGTTTGGGACGTAACGACTCTTCCGCAATTTCGCCGAAAAGGCGTCGGAACCGATATGACGTTGCAGGCGCTTGTCCACGCCTTAGACAATTTTGGACGGCGCATTGGAGTTCTCACCGCCAGCGAAAGCGGCGAATCGGTTTATCGCAAAATCGGATTTCAAAAATTGAAGGATTTTTATATACTTAACGCGAAGGCGTTATGAAAGCGAAAAAATCATTGGTTAAACGTATCGAAGTTGTTCCCTACGACCCAAGTTGGATGAAAATTTTCGAAGCGGAAAAAGAAATAATTTCAACTGCGCTTGGCGATAATTGCGTTGCGATTCACCGATATCGGATCGACTGCAGTTCCTGGACTTGCAGCAAAACCAAAAATCGATATCGTCGCCGTAGCCAAAGATAGAAAAACAGCCGTTACAAATTTGGAAAAAGCCGGATACATCCATAAAGGCGAATGGAACGTTCCGCTAAAATGCGGACTCGTCAAAAGAGGAGCCGCGGCCGTAAATCTACATTTATTTTTTGATGAGAATCATCCGGAAGTCGAGCTAAACTTGAAGTTTCGCGACTATTTTAAAACTCATCCGGACGCGCGCGACGAATATGCTACAGTCAAAGCGAAAATTTTAGAGGATGAAGATGCATGTCAAAAATCCGAAAGAACGACGCTACCGCTCTATACCATCAGAAAAAGAAGTTTCATCGATAATATCATAAAAAGCGCCGGTTTTAATCGGCTGCGTTTTCTGAAATGCGCGACGAACGAAGAATGGGAGGCGGCTAAAATTTTTAGGAAAAAATATTTCGATCGGTTAGCTATGGCCGATCCGATTTCTGAAAATTTCGACGATCCCAATCATGAACATTTCGCTTTATATTGCGGAGTGGAAATCATCGGATACGCCGATATTCATATTATTTCATCGTCGGAAATCGAAGTATGCGTTTTCGAAAATTTGGATCCGGAAGCGGTTTTATATTTTTCGAACATAATAAAAGAATGGACGGAAGTTCATGGATATAAAAACGCATGTCAGAATTTTTGGAAATAAAATCGATTATTTTTCAATCAGTTACATCTTGTTCCAATCGTAGCGCAGCGGTATTTTCACTCCTGAGTAAAATTTTCCGAGAATCTTTCAATTAAAATCATAAAAAAGCGAAGTTTTGAGAGAACTTAACGAGGAAATCGCCTGATAAGTACAAAAATTAATCCGATAGACGTTGATTTTCAAGACGCTAAGAAAAACGTCCGTCAATGAAGCCGAAATTCGGGGATTGCCCTATAAGTATAGAAATTACACCATAAAATTCCTCGAATTTCCGAAAGTTTAGTGTGCTTCGGTCTCTTCGAAAAATTTTCTCCATTAGCGCCTAAAAAATCAGCACTCACTTGATCAATTTTCTATATTTATAAGGCAATCCCGAAATTCGTTAAAATTGCGGAAATTTTAGCGATCTTGGAACGCAGTTTTGAAGTAATTTCCAAAATTTAAGGAGTTTTGCAGTCAAAATTATATCAAATTCTTTTAACGATTAACCCAATTATCTTCTGCGTCGCCTGTAAATCAGTAGCATTATTTTATCGGTGAAAACCGAATTTAAGATTATTTATCGTTGTTCATTTTCAGAGCCGCAAGAAACGTGCCATGGGGGATTTTGACGTTTCCAATTTCGCGCATTTTCTTTTTTCCCTCCTTCTGTTTGTCGAGGAGTTTGCGTTTTTGGGATATATCTCCTCCGTAGCATTTAGCGGTGACGTCTTTTCGGAACGCCGCTATCGTTTCGCGTGCGATAATTTTTCCTCCGACGGCCGCCTGTATGGGAATTTTAAACATATGTCTCGGGATGAGATCCTTTAATCTTTCGCACAGTTGACGTCCACGATATTCAGCATTGTCGCGATGAACGATCATGGAAAGAGCGTCCACCAATTCTCCATTTACGAGAATGGTCATTTTGACCAGATCGTTTTGCCTATATCCCTGCAGACGATAGTCGAAACTGGCGTATCCTTTGCTGATGGATTTCAGGCGGTCGTAAAAATCATATACCACCTCGTTT
Source organism: Holosporaceae bacterium (assembly GCA_031276835.1). Taxonomy (GTDB): domain Bacteria; phylum Pseudomonadota; class Alphaproteobacteria; order UBA3830; family UBA3830; genus JAIRMQ01. The sequence continues at coordinate 3,736 of JAISMI010000025.1, forward strand.
AAAGGTAATTGATATTCCAGCAAAACTCGGGATCCGACGTAGGTCAATTCCTGCTGAATTCCTCGTTTTTCCTCGCATAGGGCTAGAACGTTTCCAAGATATTCATCCGGCACAATTATTTTGGCCACAATCCACGGTTCCTCCAGAAACGATATGGCGCTCGGATCCGGCATATCCGCCGGATTATGGACGTCAAAGACATTCCCATTGCTAAGATGCGCCTTATAGACGACGCTGGGGGCCGTCGAGACTAAATCCAGATTATATTCTCGTTCCAATCTCTCTTCCACCACTTCCAAATGAAGTAAGCCCAAAAAACCGCAACGAAACCCAAATCCTAAAGCCTGAGAAGTCTCCGGTTCAAAGGAAAAACTCGCGTCATTCAGTTGTAATTTAGTGAGACAGTCTTTCAATTTTTCGTAATCGGCCGCGTCGACCGGAAACATGCTGCAGAAAACGACCGGAACGCAGGGCTTAAATCCCGGGAGCGCCTCGGAAGCCGGTTTGTTTTCTTGGGTTATGGTGTCTCCAACGCGGGCGTCGCCAACGCTTTTTATGCCGGCGATAATATATCCTATTTCTCCGGTTTTTAATTCGGAAATTTCCGTTGGTTTAGGTCTGAAAACGCCAACTTTTTCGACGGAGTAGGTCGTGCCGACCGCCATAAGTTTTATCTTCATGCCAGATCTTATGGCGCCGTCTTTTACGCGAACCAGCGTGACGACTCCCATATACGGATCGTACCAACTATCTACCAAAAGAGCTTTCAGGGGACCGTTTTCGTTTCCGCTTGGAGCGGGCAATTTTTTTACGAGGGCTTCCAGCGTTTCTTCAACGCCGACGCCGAGTTTTGCGGACACGCGAATGGCTTCGGCGCAATCTAAACCTATAACGTCCTCTATTTGCCGACTAACCTTGTCGACGTCCGCCGCCGGAAGATCTATTTTATTGAGAACAACGATGATTTCATGGTCGTGTTCCAGAGCCTGATACACGTTGGCTAATGTTTGAGCCTCAACTCCTTGGGTTGCATCCACCACTAGAATCGACCCTTCGCAGGCGGCCAGAGATCGGCTGACCTCGTAGGCAAAATCCACGTGACCCGGAGTATCCATAAGATTTATTTGATAGGCATTTCCATCTTTTGCCTTGTAATCGAGTCGCACCGTTTGGGCTTTGATGGTAATGCCGCGTTCCCGTTCAATATCCATGGAGTCCAGCATCTGATCGCGAAATTCACGGGAATCGACGGCGCCGCAAAATTGTATCAACCTGTCCGCCAAAGTAGACTTTCCATGATCTATGTGGGCGATTATCGCAAAGTTTCTAATGAAATTCATTTATTACGCAATTCTCCGCCAATACTGCGGACGTATTTTATTATTTTCTCCGAGACATTTTGAGCCTCCTCCTCCGTCAACGTTCTATCCGCGGCCTCCAACGTGATGGAAACGCCTATGGATTTGAGGGTGACGTTTAAATCAAAGCAATCAAAAATATTGACCTTCTTTATTATCGGATCCAACCGATAAATGGCGTTTACCAAACTCCCAATGGACGTTTTCGACGAAAAAAGAAAAGCAAAGTCCCGCGTAATTTTGGGAAATACTTTTCCGCTGAAATATAAAGTCTTGGAATTCAATAGCGGCAATAGGCTGGAAAATATTTCAAAGCAAACCGTCTTCTCCGTAATACCAAATAACTTTTTGATTTTGGGATGTAACTCGCCAAAATATCCGAGTTCCTTTTTTCCGGATAAAATAGCGCCGCTTCGAGAAGGATGATAGTAGGACGGAGCGGAATTAACTATGGAAATGGTTTTTTCGTCTATTTTGCAATAGTCTAGAGCGGCAAGGATATCGCCTTTTACGTCAAAGACGTCGACGGAGCGGGTTTTTTCCAGCCAATTTCTGTCGTGGATATTGCCCAATCTCACTCCGGAGATTTGAAGTTCCTGTTGGCAGGAATCGTAGAACACATTTCCCGACTCGCAGACGCCAATATTCGTCTGACCATAGCTTAGGGCGGCAACGACGTTATTCAACAACGTTGGGATTAGAGAAGGCCTCATCACGCTTAGATCTACGCTAATCGGATTGATCAAATTAATGAGTTTTCTGTTTTCCTTGAAAGCTTCAGCATAATTCTGTTTAGTAAAAGAGTAGGTGATCACCTCGGAAAGTCCTCTGGACGCGAGTATTCTTTTTATACCCAGAATTTGATTTTTTTTGTCGAGGACTCTATCTCTTCCGGCGGTAATTATGTCTAAACTTTTGGAGGGAATATTGTCATACCCCTTTAGGCGAAGAACCTCTTCTATTAAATCTTCCTCTATTTTTAAATCCGATCTCCAGCTTGGAACTGAAAAAGTAGATTCAAATTCTCCGGATCTAATTTCATTCACCCCTATCTGTTTAAGAAAATATTTAGCCTCGTTCCAATCGTTATCGCAGCCGCTTACGCAGTCAAGTTTGGATTTTTTGAGAATTATTTTTTGCTCGTTCGACGGCTGCGTTCCAACGACTAAGATATCGCTGACCTCTCCGCCGCAATTTTCGACGATCAATTTTGTAATTCCCCCCAATCCGGAAATGCAAGAATCTCTGTCTATGCCTCTTTCGAACCTAGTGCGGGAATCGCTGGTTAAGTTCAACAGAGTTCCGGTTTTGGAAATAAAGATTGGATCGAATAATCCGGATTCCAGTAGAACGTCAGTCGTATTTTCGTCGCAGGCTGTCTTTTTACCACCCATAATTCCCAACAAACATAGCGGAGATTCCCTATCCGCCGCCACAAGCATATCCGGCAGCAAACGATGTTCGTTACCCCTAACGTCCTCGAAAATTTCTCTGCTTTTGGCAAAACGAATTTGGACGTCCCCTTGAATCTTGCTCAAATCATATATATGAGTCGGCCTTCCGCTGTCGATCATCCAAAAATTCGACAAATCTACGAGCATGGAGATACTATTTAGTCCGGCCGATCGAATCGCCGATTTTAGCCATTGGGGACTTTCGCCGTTCCTGACGCCGCGAATCACTTGAAACGCTATGACAGGCGCATATCTAAAGCAGGAATCGCTGTTTTCATAGTTAATATTTATTGGAAATTTAAAAGAAGAATCGCAACTAGTCTTTTCCAATTGCAGAAATTTTCCGGCTCCGGCGGCGGCCAAATCTCGAGCTATCCCATTGATGGACAAACAATCTCCGCGATTGGGAGTTATCGAAACTTCCAAAATTCCCACGTCGTAGCCTAAAATTTCATCGATGGGCGTGGAAAGATCTGTGTCTTTATTAATTTCCACAATTCCGTCTTCCTGGGAAGAAATAGCCAATTCTTCATGAGAACACATCATTCCCTCGCTGACGACTCCGCGAATTTTGCTTTTCTTGATAACCATTTTTGAGGACGGAATGACTGCGCCCGGCATGGCCAGAATTGTCTTTAATCCGGCCCGAGCATTTTTTGCTCCGCAGACAATGTTCGCCTCGTTGCCGTCGACGTCCTCCACGACGCAAATCTGAAGATTGTCCGCGTCCGGATGTTTGGTCGCTTTTTTTATTCTGACCAACTTGAAATTTTTAAAAATTAAGGCCGGATTTTCTACGCTCTCCACTTCTAATCCTATGGACGTTAATTTGTCAGCTATCTGCTGAATATTCAAATCCGTAGACAGACGTCGCTTTAACCAATTGAACGAAAAACGCATATTAACTCCCTATTTTATCTTGTGGCGTGAGAAAATCCGAAGGCGTTTATCCAACGCTCGTTCGATTCGAAGTATCCTCTTAGGTCGGGAATGCCGTATTTTAGCGATGCCAATCTCTCAATGCCAAAACCAAAGGCCAAACCCTGATATTTTTCTCCATCCACTTTTCCGTACTTAAGAACATTTGGATGCACGGCGCCGCCGCCGGCGATTTCCAGCCATCTGTCGCCGACTCCAAAAATAATTTTTCCATCCCTCATTTCGTAATTTATATCAATTTCTGCAGACGGCTCCGTAAAAGGGAAAAAACTCGGTCTGAATCTCATTTGAACGGTTTTTACCTCGAAAAACTTCTTTACAAAGTCCGATAGCAGCCATTTTAAATGGGAAAATCCAATGTTTTTTTCCAATACCACTCCTTCAACCTGAGTAAACATAGGAGTATGAGTCGCGTCATAGTCGCTTCTGTATACTCTCCCTATGGAAAAACATCTCAACGGAGGCTCGTTGGCTCTCATGGCGTAAATTTGAACCGGAGAAGTGTGCGTGCGCAGTAATTTTCTGCCATTTTCATCGGCAAGTTTGTGTACGTAAAAAGTATCGTGCATAGTTTTGGCCGGATGATGATCTGGCATATTCAAAGCCGTAAAATTGAAGTACTCGCTTTCGACGTCCGGACCGTCCGCAAATGCGAATCCATAGGACGAAAAAATATGCGCCACTTCCTCTTCCACCTTGGTTATGGGATGTATTTTCCCAAAACAATTGGGACGAGACGGCATGCCAACGTCAACAAATTCAGAGGCTAATTTTTTATCGAGCTCTTGCATTTCCAATTCGTAAAATTTTTCATCGAGTTTCTCCATTATTTCGTCTTTTAACGAGTTAATGGCGGCTCCCAATTGACGTTTTTCATCGCCGTCCATATCTCGCAACTTTTTCATAATCTCAGTGATTTTTCCATTTTTTCCAAAGACGGCGCTTTTGAGCATATCCAGCTTCTTAAGGCTATCGCAATTGGCGATTTCGTACAAACAACTGGCCTGTAACCTCTCCAATTCAGACATTTCATCTCCGTATATAAATACGCGAGATTGTAGCAAAAAAAATTAACTATTGAAATAATAAAAGTCTAGTCGAACTATGGAAAAATCAGACCGCATGACGTCGTTGAAATTGGAATCGTCGCTAAAAATATATAACCTTTTATCAGCCTTCCGAATTTTTAGGATATTTTGATTTGTCGAATCATATTTATATTAAATTATTTTCAGAAGAAATACGAATTATTTACAATGATTGCGGCGGCAACACGGCGTACTGCGAAAGCCTTGCCCGCCGAGCGCATTTCCCGATCTCCTTCTCAAAATAGCGGTCGAACCTAAAGGCCTTCGTTTAAAATGTTCTCAGAAAGAAGACGCGCCGCTATTGGAATAAATCGAAAAGTTCGGATTAGAGCGAATATCCCGTCAGACTGCATTTAGCTCGCCGCGTCAAACTGAATCTCTCGCTTACGCTGTCAAACTGAACTTCGCTCGCTCCATGGAACGTATTCCAGGTAGCCGTTTCCGGCGTCGGAACTTCTCGCATAAAGTTGGCGATATTTCTCAAGTTCTTGACGAAAATTAACTCCTTCTTTGACAATCTTTCTCTGACCGCGCTTTGGTTGCGTCGGCGACGGATTCGTCATCGCAATGGAATTTTCCTGATCTTTGTTGGTCTTTTCAAAAATTTTCTCAATTTTTTTATCAATATTGCAGTCTATTGTCGATTCCAACGATTGGCTTACGTTATCCAATTTTTTCATTCCAATATTGCGGGCAAAAATCGCCGTCGGCCGAGTTTCTATTTTTATTTTGCTGCGTTCAATTTGAGACGAATCAACTATTGGATCCAGAATTTTAGCTTCGTCGTCGCGCAGATTGGAAGCGATTTCGTCTTTCCATTCTTCCTGAGACGTCTCTATTTTTTTAGCTTTTTTGCGCTTTTTAAACTTTTTGCCCTTCTTTCTGTCGCCGTCTTGAAACATTTTTGTTTCTTTATTTTTGGATTTGCGCTTTTTCTTTTTGCTTTTGATTTTCTTTTTTGGAGCGTCGTCTTCGGCGAACGTCATATCTTCGTCTTCATTCATTTCCGAAACATCTTTTTTTGCCTTGGCGCGAAATCCCTTCTTTCTTTTTTTCCTGGATTTCTTTTTGCCGTTTTTTTCAGAATATTCGTCGCCATTTTCATCGAAACCGTCTTCGGCGGCGGATATAGAGTCGTTTGACCTCTTCTTTTTGCGTTTTATTTTATTTTTTTTCTTTTTAGCGCGCTTT
>JAISMI010000083.1 GCA_031276835.1 Holosporaceae bacterium
TCCGGCAATTTATCCGCCCTGAAATCAAGATGCGGCTTCGAAGACGGCGAGTTGCGGGAAATGCTCTTCGGTCTAAAAAACGCTTTTTCGTCGGTTGAAATTCATGAAAATTTGGATGCGTGCCGAAGAATAGATCTAATAATAGAGGAAAAATCCGTCGACGAATTTCATATTACAATGGACGGATCGACTTCCGTTGACGTTGAATTCGACGGCGGACTCTATGCCGAATCCTTAAAAAGATGCCGCTCTGAAAACGATAAAGCCTATATGGTAAACAACGCCGCCGCGGCTAAATTGCTTGTGAAATCGATTAATTGTAGAAATTCCACTCTTTTAAAAATTGCCCGCGAAATCGCCCATAGACAGTGCGACTTTTTCTCCGGAAAAGATTTATATTTAACTCCGATTAGCGCGAAATCAATTTCCTACTCGCTGTTTTTACACGAGAGCACCATCAACAGGGCCATACTAAATAAATCGGTATCAACGCCCCGCGGAATATTCGAATTGAGATCGCTGATTCCGAGAGAAATAAAATCCGACGACGGAAAGGTCAGCGATCATTCGGTAAAGGAGTATATGAAACAATTAATCGTTAACGAGCCGCCCGACAGTCCGTACTCGGATAAAAATATCGTTAGTTGCCTAGGCGCGCGCGGAATAAATATTTCCAGACGCACCGTTTCCAAGTACAGAAGTATTCTCAACATTCCGAGCTGTGGAGAAAGAACGAAAATTTATAAAATAGCGGCAAACATATAAAAATTGGAGTATTATTTGAAAGTATTTCCATTATAATAATTTAATAGAAGCGTAGAGGTTAAACATGAATTTTTCTTTTTCTGGACGGCATATGGAAGTGGGCGAATCGCTAAAAAGCAGAGCCAGAGAAGCTTGCGAAGCTCTTTCTCTTAAGTACGGAGTTGAATTTATAGACGTAAACGCCGTAATAAAAAAAGACGGATATTTATTTTATTGCGACATATCCGTAAAAACCAGCGGAGGAAGCTCCTATTACGCTGGCAACGACGCCGACGATCCTTATGTCAGCTTCGATTTGACTCTACAAAAAATCGATCAGCAAATGCAGAGAAAGAAAAAGTCCAACCGCTGTTACGTCAAAGAACATTCGCTGGAGATCAATAGATTTGACAATTCATTTGAGGAATCCGCCCCCATGATAGTGGCTGAAATTCTCGATGATCTTCCGCTTTTGAGCGTAGTTGACGCCGCCAAACGTCTCAATGAAAAAATAAGGGTATTTATTTTTGAAAACATCGCCAACAACGCGGTAAACGTCGTCTACACGCGCTCGGATAACAACATTGGGTGGATTGATTATAAATTAAAAAAATAGGCTGCAGCTTTATTCCCAAAGGCGAGCGTTCTATCTCCAACGATTTTTTCGAGATTTTGGATCAGCAGAACATTGTGATTTACGAGATCATGCCGTTTAGCGTTTTTTTTCCAGCGCCAGAGTCGTCCAGCCCTTGTGGTCGTATCTGAATTTAAGATTCATCCCAAGCGATAAATATTTTTTCAAAACGCCGTCGTCATCCGACGTAAATCCAGACAGCACTAAAATACCGTCGGGAGAAAGCGAAGACGTTATCGGTTGTCCCATATGAATTAGTTGATCTGTAAGGATATTTGACACAATAAAGTCGTATTGATTGGCGCTAAATTCGCAGTCTTGATTCTGAAATACATTTATCCGATGAGCCACTTTATTAATGGCTATGTTTTCAATGGATATGCGCACGGCTTCTTCGCTTATGTCGCAGGCGTCGATATTTTTTGCGCCGAGTTTCGCCAGGGCAATGCTCAAAATACAGGATCCACAACCAATATCCAGAACGGATTTATGTTTCTTTTCGTCGAAGAAGGTTTGGCAGGCTATCAGGCAGCGGTTGGTGGTGGGATGTTCTCCGGTTCCGAACGCGGTCGCCGCGGCAATTTCTATGGAAATCTTATCGGTTGGCATAGGCTCGCCCCGCAAATGAGGACCGTATATGTAAAAATCCCCCACGACAATCGGTTTGAAATTCTCAAAACATTTTTGCAGCCAATCCACTTCCTCCAATTCCGTAGCATCGACCTTCGAAAGATTATATTGATATAGAATGGAATAGATTTCCGATTCTGGAATTAATTTTTCATTAAGAATTTCAATAATCCAGCTGTGATTTTTTTCGGCGCAGGCAACCGACATGTATCCTTTTTCGAAAAGAAGATCCATCGCATCAAAAGCGTCTTTTATGCTAAAATCTCCGACAGTATATTTAAAAATTTTCCTTGTCATTTCGAAAACTGAGGAGAAAGAATCATCAACATCTGTTTTCCCTCCAACTGCGGCGCGCTTTCGCATTTTGCAATTTCTTTTACGTCGTTCAAAAGGCGATTTAACAATTTCTCTCCGATTTCTTTGTGGGAAAACTCGCGCCCCCGAAAACGCAAAGTGATTTTTACTTTGTTTCCGTCTCCTATAAATCTGCTAATATTGGAAAGTTTCACCTTGTAGTCGTGATCGCCAATGGAAGGAGTCAGCTTCACCTCCTTAATCTCAATGACTTTTTGTTTCTTTTTCGCTTCGGACTTTTTCTTCTGGAGTTCGTACTTCAGTTTTCCATAGTCGGCGATCTTACAGACTGGAGGAGACGCTTGAGCGGCCACTTCGACAAGATCCAGCTCGACTTCCCGAGCCA
>JAISMI010000023.1 GCA_031276835.1 Holosporaceae bacterium
TAAAATATCTGGAGGATTTTACAAAAAATAATACGAGACTGACCGTCACGGCGGCCATAAGCTACGGTGGACGCGACGAAATAGTGCGGGCCGTGAAAAAAATCTCCGGCGACGTCTTGGAAAATAAAATGAGGATCGATCAGATAGATGAAAAAGTATTTTCCTCCTATTTGGATACCAACGGGACGCCCTATCCGGACGCGTTTGTTAGAACCAGCGAAAAGCGCGTAAGTAATTTTTTAATATGGCAGGCCGCTTATTCTGAAATATTTTTTATCGATAAATTATGGCCGGATTTTAACGAGGAAGATCTGAAAAATATAGTCTCTGAATTTTCTCAGAGAGAAAGACGATATGGAAAATAGTATGCTTAAAGAAAAGATCATTGATGAAAAAAAAGAATTTTTGTGGCGATTATTTTCGTCTTTTCTTTTTATTTTGATAGTGGCGCTTTTGTTTTGGGTTCCGTATCGGATATTTTCTCTTTTCTGCTGGGGAACCTATGCAATTTTGTTGTATGAAATTTTTTCTCCTAAAATAGAGGGAAAAATATTACTACGCGTAGCGGCGGCGGCCGTTTGTTTTTGTGGAATTTTGTCCTTCACCTACTGTCGAGAATTTTTAGGACAGTTGGGATGCGTATTTTTAATTTGCATGTCCAGTTTTACGGACGTTGGCGCCTATGCTTTTGGAAAGATTATTCGCGGACCGAAACTATGTCCGCAAATTAGTCCCCAAAAGACATGGGCCGGATTTTGGGGAGGAATTTTCTTTGCGAACGTTAATTTTTTCTGCCTAAAAAGTACGTTTTTTCAGTTTTCCAAAGAACCGTCTTTCATGAATCAAAATATCGTGGATTTTTGGGCGATTCAGATGGTAATTTTAGGATCTGTGGCCGGAGATCTATTGGAGTCTTGGTTTAAAAGAAAATTGGGAGTAAAAGATATGGGAGATTTGTTTCCAGGACACGGCGGATTTCTAGATCGTCTGGATAGTTTGTTGTTGGCGTCGATTGTTTTGGCGGTCATGGATATTTTGTTATAGGGATTTATTTTATGACCATACTTTATCATTTAATTTCATTTTTTTTGATCATCAATATTATTGTGTTTGTGCATGAATACGGACATTTTTGGGCGGCAAACCAAATGGGTATAAAAGTCTCGAAATTTTCCATAGGAATCGGTCCGGAAGTTTTTGGATTCGACGATAAACGCGGAACGCGCTGGCGCTTTTCGCTGTTTCCAATCGGCGGCTACGTGATGATGCTGGGAGACGGAGATATAACCTCTTCCACAGAAGATGAAGAATCCTTGAAAGATTTAAGCGAAGAGGAAAGGAAAAAGTCTTTTCTGGCTAAAAGTAATTGGCAGAAAATATGGGTGGCGTTTGGCGGTCCTCTTTTCAATTACGTCTACGCCTTTGTCGTGGTTTGGGGCATGAGTTTTTTCTACGGGATTCCCACCTACGCTCCGGTTGTAGGAGAAATTATTAGCGGCAGTCCCGCTGAAAAAGCCGGTCTCCTGGCCGGAGATAAAATTATTTCGGTCGACGGCCGCGCGGTGGAAAAATATCGGGATATCGCTTTAAAAATTATGGATAACGAGTCTGGAAAAGTAAAAATTTTGTTGGAAAGAGAAGGAAATAAACGGGAAATTGAAATTGTTCCCCTAATAAATGAAACAAAAAGAATAGTTGGCGGAGTAAAAAGAACCAAAATAATTGGCGTCAAATCCGGTAGTCCTATTTTTGTGAAGAAATCCTTTTATGAATCGCTAGAATCGGCAATTAATGAATGCATATACTCCACGAAGGAGATGTTAGGGGTGTTTTCCAAACTGTTTGTTGGGAAAAAATCTATCGACGATTTCGGCGGCATTGTGCGCATAGCGGAGGTCGCCGGAGATCTTTCGAAATCTGGAAATTTTGCTCTATTAATCATGTTTACGGTTACTTTATCGTTGAATTTAGGATTTATTAATCTGTTTCCTCTGCCGATTTTAGATGGCGGAAGAATACTTATTTTGTTTGTGGAGCAAATTATCGGAAAAAAACTTAATAAAACGTTGCAAGAATATATTATGATGGCCTGCGCAATTTTGTTAATATTCTTGATGTTTATTATGACGGTGAACGATGTGTTGCGTATTGAAACGGTGAGTAAGTTTATTTCTAGCGTTATGGGATGAAGTTCAATGAAAAAGCTATTATTAGTGGTTTCTGTTACGTGTTTCTTCAACGTCCGTCCGGACGTGGTTGATAAAATAGAATTTGAAGGTTTGGATAGGGTTGAAGCCGCCGCCATCGTCGACGAAGTCGCGATAAAGCCGCATAAAAATTACGATCAATCGGACGTCGACGCAACTCTGAAGGCGCTTTTTAAAAAAGATTTTTTTTCCGATATAAAACTTATAAAAAAAGGCGATACTCTGGTTATCAGCTGCATAGAAAAACCGATGGTTGATAAGGTTACATTTGAAGGAAACGACGCCGTAAGCGACGATATTTTAAAAAACGCCATAAGCGGCAGAATCGGAGAAGGACGTCTGTTCAGTTTGCACATTGTAAAGGATATTCTTTCGGACTTTCAAATGAACTATAGAGCCCTTGGATACTATTCCGCCATTATTACTCCAAAGGTGATAAAGCGTGCGGGGAATAAAGTAGATCTGATTTTCGAAATAATAGAAGGATCCAAGACCACGGTTAAAAAAATCCTTTTCATTGGAAATAAAAGCTTTAATGACGACGAGCTAAAGGATCTTCTAACGACAAAGGAGGCTAAAATATGGCGGTTTTGGGATTACGAAAGTCATGTTTTTCGGGAAGATAAAATTGACGTGGACATAGAGAACCTTACGTCCTTTTATAAGAATAACGGGTTTCCTTTTTTTATGGTTACGTCGACGTCGGCTGAAATGGATTTTGATAAAAAATCCCACTATTGTACATTTTCGATGGAAGAGGGCGATAAATATGCCATAAAATCCGTAAATCTTGAGTCCAAAATCGAAAAAATAAAAGCCGATGATTTTAAGCGACATATAACTCTCCAGAGCGGCGCCGTCTACAATGAGTCGCTAATAAATTCCAACAGAGATAAAATTAGAAGCGAAATCGCCCTAAAAGAAAATCCGTTCATGGACGTTATTGTGGACGTGGACTACGACAAAAAGAACAAAACCGCCGCCGTAAAGTATTCCATCATTGAAAGACCAAAAGCCTTCATTGAAAGAATTGAAATTGTCGGCAATTCTAGAACACTGGATAGAGTCATACGTAGAGAATTTTCTGTACACGAGGGAGACGCTTATAATATCTACAAGATCCAAAAGAGCGTCGAGCGTCTAAAGGGAATGGGATATTTCGACGACGTGCAGATCAACGACGCTCCTGGTTCCACCGACGACAAAAAAGTTCTTGTGGCGTCCGTTAAAGAAAAAGAAAACACCGCTCAATTTCGTTTTGGTTTAAACGTCAGCGATGCGAACGGATTCGGAGGATTTATCAACTTTGTGGAAAATAATCTTTTGGGAACTGGTAGAGTCCTCGCAACAGAGCTATTTTGGATGCAAAAACACTACGGATTTAAAATAAACGCCTTTGATCCGTATTTTATGGATCAGAATTTTGGCGCCGGACTCAGCGTTGGCGCTCATCAATACAACAGAAAAAGCGTTGACCAGAGCGTTACGAAATCTTTCTTTTTATCTCCCTACATCAACTATGCCATAACCGAAGACCTAGTCCATAAAATTGTCTACACCATATCGTTTCACGATAGACGCTGGTGGGATAAAACATCGAACCGACTACTTGGGGCGTTTAACCCCGCTTTGCTTAGCCAAACGATCACTCCGCTTCCGCTAATGAAGGAGGAATACGGTAAATATACCTGTAGCGAGGCGGCGTCGATTTTAATGTACAACAAAACGGATAATCCCTATGAACCGCGTAGCGGCTACGACATGTCTTTGACAAACGCCTACGCGGGAATCGGCGGTAGCGTGCGATACTTTAAAAATGAACTAGGAGGAAATTACTATTATCCATTAGGTAAAAAACTCACTTTTATTACCGCCGCCAACGTGGGATATCTTAAGGAAATCAGGAGCACAAAAAATGTTCATCGTTTCTCC
>JAISMI010000049.1 GCA_031276835.1 Holosporaceae bacterium
AGATTTTGTAAAACTTCTTCGTCTTTTATGGCGTTTTTACACTTTGCGAGCGCATTAATATGGCTAAGATAAATTGCCTAACGAGGCCTAATTAATTTAATAAGTTTAAGGCCGCTAGATAAAGAATCTATAATAAATTCTGTGCGAAAAACTTGTCATCTTATTAGTGTGGAAGAAGGATGGTCCGTTTGTGGCATTGGGGCGGAAATAATCGCAATTGTTAACGAATATGCATTCAATTTTTTAGCAGCTCCACCCATAAGAGTAACAGGGGCTGATGTTCCAATGCCATATGCAAAAAATCTAGAGCATGAAGCTCTACCAAATGTGGAAAAAATAGTTAATGCCGCTATGAAATTATTACATAATCCAACTTGTCGATTGGCAGTATAATAATAAATGCGCAATTCTTTGGGAAATACGGAACAAGCGGCAGATATGCGCTCATGATCGTTGGTATATGCATTTATTTTGTTTCTGATGTAGTTATAAAAAAGCTCTAAGGCGGCAGCAGAAAAATATGTATGTTTTCAGGAAGGAAGTTAGAGAGATTTTTAATAGTATTCGCACGCCTTCCTATAACGACTTTCTTTTAGAACTAGACTATTGGATTGGCGAATATTATCCGAAAGAAATTTCTATTCTCAATAGAAGACATGAAGAAGTGGTAATTTCTAGACCTAGCATAACGCTTCGTTTCAGAAAATTTTTTGCTGCATTACTTTCGGCGTCTCCGCTTATAACAAACGTCGCAACGGCCTTTGTTAGGTATGAGGATCTTTCGGCGAGATGCATAAAGAGCGCGACGGTCGGCCTGAAACCGGACGGAGTCGTCGTCCGCAACGACGCAGAGCGCATCACCGCTGAAAAAATCCTTCCGACAGGAAAAGAATTTACCCGCTAAACAATGAGCTTTTGATCCCGTTTATGGCGGGATATGGCCAACATTATCAATCTATTGAGCAATTCCTTATAGGGAAGTCCGGACGCGCTCCACAACTTTGGATACATGCTTATTTCTTCCGTAAACCCAGGAATAGCGTTGATTTCATTTAGCATTATTTCGAAATTATCTTTAACGAAAAAATCCACTCGAGCCATTCCCTCGCAGCATAGGATCTGAAATGCCTTTAGGGACGTTTCTCTTATTTTTTGGACAATTTCCGCAGGCAAATCGGCGGGAATAATTAAATCTGCTCCGCCGTCGTCGATGTATTTGGCCTCATAGGAGTAAAATTCCGCTTTGACCGCAATTTCTCCGGGTAAAGACGCTTCCGGATGTTCGTTTCCCAGTACGGCGCATTCGATTTCTCTTGCATTGACGAATTCCTCCAAAACGATTTTATTGTCGTAGAGAAAGGCTTTGTCTATGGCTTCTAAAAAATCGTTCTTCGATTGGACTTTACTTACTCCAACGGAAGATCCAAGATTGGCCGGTTTCACAAACACAATATTACCCAATATGGCGGCTACTTCGTCGTATTTTATTTTATCGTATTCGTGGCGATAAAATGTAAGATGTCTTGCCGTTGGAATTCCGGCGTCCCTCAATAGGCGTTTAGCGACGTCCTTATCCATGGATATGGCGGATCCCAAAACGTCGGGTCCCACAAACGGAACGTTAAACGACTTCAATAGCCCCTGAATACTACCATCCTCTCCGAATGGACCATGAAAAATTGGAAAAACGACGTCTATGTCGCGGGATACGCTTTCCTCCACTCTCACGGGAAGTCCGGAAGCGCAAGGGATCGAGCAGTAGTCTATGCGGATTTTTCTCAGATCTTCGAGCATTTGGGATGCAGTTGGAATATTGGCGGAAATTGCTTTCTCTCCAAAATGAAATTTTCCGCTTTTATCTACGCCCGCCAAAACAATGTCGAATTTGTCTTTATCCAGGCTTTTTATGACGCTTTTGGCTGATCTGATGGAAATTTCATGTTCGGAGGAGCGTCCTCCGAAGAAAATTCCGACTCTAATTTTTTTCATTTTTTTCTCCGAAAAGGTTCCGCCGTTGCGGATCGCTCTTTAAAACGTCCGCAACGTAATTGCGCGGAATTTTCTACTCTTTTTTACCCATGGCTATTCCGAGAATATCTCCGAGACTCGCGCCGCTGTCGGAGGATCCAAATTCCGCCATAACCTGCTTTTCTTCTTCGATTTCAAGAGCTTTGATGGATAGTCCAATTTTTCTACCGGTTTTATCAACGGAAATTATTTTGGCGTCGACCTTTTCTCCAACCGCGAATCTGTCCGTTCGGCGATCCTGTCTATCTTTTGCCAGGTCAATTTTCTTTATGAATCCTGTGGCTCCGTTGGCCAATGTCGCCTCTACGCCGTCTTCTTTGATGGCCGAAACGACGCCGGTGACGATTTTGCCTTTTTTAAGCTCTACTTCAGCGCCGCCGTATGGATTTTCCATAAGTTGCTTGATACCAAGCGAAATTCTTTCCTTTTCTTGATCAATTTCGAGAACTTTAACCTTTACGACGTCGCCCTTTTTATATTTGGCAAGCTCGTCTTCTTTGGTTTTTTCCCAGGAGATATCATTAATATGAACCATGCCGTCGATGTTGTTGTTGATTTTAATAAACAGTCCAAAATCGGCAATGTTGGAAACGGTTCCTTCGAAAACATGTCCGACGGGAAAGTCTTTTTCGACGCTATCCCAAGGATTAGTCTGCAATTGTTTCAAGCCCAATCCCATACGTCTCTTGATTATGTCCACGTCGAGGACGACGACCTCTATTTCTTCTCCGGAAGTCGCTATTTTCGACGGAGATACGTTCTTTTTCCAACTGACTTCCGAGACGTAAACCAATCCTTCAACGCCTTCTTTTATTTCCACAAAAATGCCGTAGTCGGTTACGTTGGTGACTTTTCCTTTTACTCTGGTTCCGACTTTAAATTCTTCGTCAACGCCGCTCCAAGGATCCTGCGATAGCTGCTTCATACCGAGAGAAATACGTTTCGTTTCCATATTGAATTTTATAATTTTTACCTTAATCTCCTGTCCAGGAGTTAACACCTCGGACGGATGATTAATTCTTTTCCAGGAAATATCGGTGTTGTGTAACAAACCGTCAACTCCTCCGATATCCACAAACGCGCCATAGCTGGTGATATTTTTCACAACGCCGTTTATAATCTGTCCTTCTTCCAGATTGGCCACAGCTTTTGCTCTTTCTTCGGCGTTGGCTCCTTCGAGAATTCCGCGACGCGAAACGACTATATTTTCCCGTAATTTGTCCATTTTTAGAATTAAAAACGGCTGTTCAATGCCAAGCAGCGGGGTTATGTCCTTGACCGGACGCACGTCCACCTGACTGCCAGGTAAAAAAGCGGTCGCTCCATTTAGATCTACCATGAAACCGCCCTTAACTCGATTGTACATTATTCCCATTACGCTGGCGCCTTCCTTAAAGGCCTTTTCGAAGTCGTCCCAAGCGGCTTCCCTTAGCGCCTTTTCGCGACTTAATACAATTTCTCCGCTTTTATTTTCGTAGCAGTCTATGTAGACGTCTATTTTATCTCCGACTTTCAGCTCTACCTTTCGTCCGCCATGGGTAAACTCGTCTATGGAAATGCGCCCCTCTGATTTCAGTCCGACGTCCACTATTATAAAATTATCGTCCACGCCGACAACGTTACCTTTTACAACTTTACCTTCCCAGGTTTTCTCTTTACAAGTTTGCTCGAAAAGCTCGGCAAAACCAACGCTGGAAGCGCTTGATTCCTCTGACATTAAATATCCTCTTTTTTATTATTGATTATACTAATTGGAACTAAAAACATGTTAATTTTTAAAAATCATCCTTGTCTCGCTTTGAAACGAGGATTTCTCTTGTTTATTATATAAATTCTCCCCTTGCGGCGGATTAGACGACAATTCTTATTCCTAGATCTGATAGTCTTCAAAGAATTCGCTACCTTCATGAAAAAAACTCCCTTTCGGGATCTGTTACTACAAGTTTTTTACGCAAAAGTCAAGAGATTAAATGTAATTAATGGATCTTTTTTATTTATTCGATGTGATTGTTAAAACTTTTCTTACATATAATAAAGTAAAATATCAGGGGGTATATTCATTTGGGAGAATATGGTGATAGTCGGTTTGAGACTTGGAAGCATCGGAGAAACTCTGTTCAACAGGGGATTGCTAACAAAGGAGCAAATTCCTATCGTTGTAAAATCTCAAAAAAAGTCCAATTTATTATTTGGGCAGGCTGCCGTTGGTCTCGGATTCCTAAAAGAGGAGGATCTACTAAAGATTTTATCCGAATTGTATTCCATAGAAATAGTCAGTCTAGAGTTTCTGTATATAAATAAAGAAACGTTGACTTCGATCGATTACGAAGCAGCGGCGTCATGTTTTGCCGTTCCGTTTTTTCGGGATGATAAAATTGTGAAAGTTGCCGTTGCGGATCCAGGAAATTTGCGGGCTATCGACGCCGTTAATACGTATTTCCCGAATCAAAAAGTTAAATTTTTTATCGCTAAGGAAACGGAAATTTTGAGATTTTTAGAGGCGATAAAATGCGACGCTGAAAATATAGAAAAAGATCCTCTACTGCTGTTGAATAAAATAATTTTTGACGCCGTCGAGCTAAAGGCCAGCGATATTCACTTTGAGCCGTCTGAAAATTTAGTTCGCGTGCGCCTGAGAGTTGACGGAGTTCTAAGGATATTAAAAACCATAGATTTTGATTCCTGGATGAGGATAAAATCCAGGCTTAAACTAATCGCCAATCTCAATATAACGGAGAATCGCAGACCGCAAAGCGGCCATACCCGAATTTATTTGGCGGGAAAAAGCATTGATCTCAGAATTTCCACCCATCCTGGCATTTTAGGAGAGAATTTTGTCGTGCGGATTTTCGATCTGTCGAACGGCATTGCGCCGTTATTGGAATTAGGTTTTTCCGAGGACGATTTTTTATGGCTGCGGCGCGTTATTTCGTTTCCGAGCGGGATATTTTTAATTGTCGGGCCGACGGGATCCGGCAAAACGACGACGCTGTATTCGCTGCTGAAGGAAATAAATTCATTGTCGGTGAATATCATGACTTTAGAGGATCCGGTGGAGTATCAAATTGACGGCGTTCGACAGCTGGATTTGCGGGAAGAAGGAATTTTGTCCTTTGCCGACGGAGTTAGATCAATTTTACGACAGGATCCGGACGTTATGCTGGTGGGAGAAATACGGGACGAGGCGACGGCCGCAACGGCGGTTCGGGCCTCGCTCACCGGTCGATTGGTGTTGGCCACGTTGCATGCCGCCACTCCTCTCGAAGGCATTAGAAGACTACTGGATTTGGGATTAAAGCTGTCCGACTTTATTCCCAGTCTCATTGGAATTTTTTCCCAACGTCTAGTTCGATATCTGGTGGACGGCGAATATCGGGGAAGGTTTCCCTTGACCGAGTATATTTATTTTTCCGAGGAGTTGAAAAAACATATGTCCGAAACCGAAGATATAACCCTATGCAAAGTCGATAAATCTTTTCAGGATTCTTCGCGAGAAGCGCTTGATAAATGTCTTACCGATTTGAGGGAAATTGAAAGGGTCTTGGGAAATGTCCATATATAAATATAAGGTCTTAACCAAAGACGGCTCTTCAAAAGACGGTTCCATTTTAGCGGACAACTACAAATGCGCCTATGACGCTCTTCGCGCCAAGCAATATCAGCCGACGGAAATAAAAAAAGTATACTTCGTTTCTAAAAAAATAACTTCGGAAGATCTTCTGACGTTTTTCATGCACATAAATTTTCAATTGAAATGCGGAGTCGGTCTTAACGACGCCATCGAATCGTTTGTGGATTTTTACGGGAACAAAATTCTAAACGCGGCTCTGGCGGACGTTTCCGATTCTTTAAAAAGAGGCGAAAGCGTCGGCGACGCGTTTGGAAAGTACCAATTCGCCTTCGACGACGTAGTTATCGGATTGTTGAAGTCGGCGGAAAATACCGGAAATACCCTTGACGTTATCGCCAATATTTTGAATTTTCTAAAATTGCAAACGGATTGGAAAAATAATGTAAAACGAGCCGTCGCCTATCCGATTTTTATCGCCGGAGTCGCCCTACTTGTTCTAATTATGGGCGTGGGAATTTTGGGGCCGCAGGTGGTTTCATTGATTCAAAATTGCAACGGCGGAGAAACTCCAATGCTCACGCAATTTGCGGTAAACGCGCTGCCCTGCATTTCAAAGGTTCTAGTTCTGTTTTTGGCTACGCTGATTGCGACGTGGCCGATTTTAGTAGGAACTAAAAAAGGAAGGCGTTTGTTATCGCATTTGATACTGAAAATTCCTAAAATTGGTGCCTTGGTTTCCAAAATTTCCCTATGGCAATTCTGCGAGATTTTGCGCATCGCTCTGGCCGCCAAGTTGGACTTTATGGAGGCGCTAAATATAGCCGTCGAGACCATTAAATTTGATGAGATCAAAAGCGAACTGGAGAATATTCGCAATAGCGTCGCGGAGGGATATAAAATCTCCGAGTCCTTCGCTCGGGCAAATATAATACCGGCTGAAATACTCACGGCCGTTTATGTCGGAGAAGAGGGAAACGATTTGGCGAGTAGTTTTAAGCACATAAACGAAAATTGGTATCGGGAAATATTGTTTGATATCAAGTCGTTAGGGCAAATTTTAAGCGCAGGTCTTACCATTTTTACCGGACTGATATTTGTTTTTATTTTATGCAGTCTTTTTTATCCAATTTACAGTTACGTTGAAATAGCGGGTATATAAATGCGTGTTTGGGATAGATATGGAGTTGAATTTTTTCTGGAGAAGTTAAGCAATTGCTCCCTATGGGATGCGTATAAAATTTTAAATTGTCAAAAAAAAGTGTTATCCGACAATGAAACAGCTTTTTTGGTTCCTAAAGACGAACTTAGTATTTGGGGAAAATCAGATTTTTATATTCAAAAAGTTTCGTTGCCGCCTAATTTGAAGACGTCCGAGGAGGGAGAAATATTTCTGATGGAAAATATTGTCGCCGAACGCTGCGACGGCGTCGATAAGCTCGACGAGCGAACCTGGTGGCTGTACGCGGCCCGTCATAACTCCGGCCTAAGAATAATCGCCGGAATTGGAAAGGGAATAATGTTGTCGAGATTTTTGCCGCTGGACGCAGATCCGTCCGACGAAATTTCCAAAACCGTTTTGTATCTCCAAAGATTTGGAATTGGAAAAAACATAAAGATTTTTTCTCCGCTGCATGAAATTCGTCTGCAAAAAATCTCTCCGGAAATAGTCTGCGAAAGATTTTACGTCAAGAAATGCGACGATTCCCAGAGAAATCGCGCGGATCTCGACGCCGTGCGGCCCGTTATATCCAACGGAAATTGTTTCGGAAAATTTTTGAATGATAAAATTCTATACGCTATTTTGGCGGCGGTAGTTCTAACTTTATGTGGAGTCGACAGCGCCGTTCGACGTAATGAAAAAATTATTTTGTCCTTGAAAAAAAGCGTTCGCGCGGCGACTCCAGACATGGAATTGGAAATCAATGATGAAAATTTGCATATTGCCCAAAAATTCGTCGACGCTCTGCGGAATTCGCCCAATCCTCTGGAGTTATTGCGAAAGGCCTTGAGAATATGTCGAATGTATAATATTTCAGTCGAACAGTTGCTTATTGAAAACGGTCTTAAAATAAAAACGTCGTTGAACAAAGCGATATTCGATAAAATAAAATCCGTTGTCGGAGTCGACGTGGAAAAAATTTCCGGCGACGAATACGAGGAACTTGGATCAAATAAAAAATTTGGAGCCGTCATATGCATAAAATAAAGGCGAGCGTTTTAATTTTTTTTACGGTCTTGTTGAGCGTTTTATGCGCCGTAAAAATAGCCGAATTTCAAGAGGTTGAGGATCAAAGAAATCGTCTAATCGCGTCCAGAAATCACATTGATGAATTGGCGAAGCAAATTAAAAAATATTCGTTTTCATATCTAAAATCGAAGGAACTAATATTTACTCCCAATCCCAACCTGGTAAAATCCATAGAAAAAATCTCAAAGAGCCTCAAGAAAGTCCTAATAAAACGTAATCCTGCCGAAAATACGGAAGAAATTAAAATTTTTACCCAGCGGGAAAGCGAAATTTACGAATTCATCGAAAAGTTGCTTTTTGAATTGCCTGGCGTGGTTCAATTTCAATCTATACGGTTATTTCAGTCCGATGATGAAAATTTTTCCGCCGTCGTCCGATTTAAAGTCGTTACTTTTGACGAGCGTTTGCATTTAATTTTTCTAAACCCGACCGTCAGAAGCCGCGATCTCAAGTCCATTAATTTTTTTGGAATAGGGGAAGTGAAACTCCACAAATTATTTTGCACAATTTGTAATTCCAAAGCGTACATAGATAATTTATGGTTTCGAATCGGCGATCGCATAGACGACTGCGAATTGGCGGGCGTCCATCAAAATTTTATCGAGATAAAAGACGACGTCGGCGCAATAACTCGAATAAAATTAGGAGCCTGCTGGTAGTCGTTGGGAAGATTTTTTCCAGCTTATATTATCGATTAATTTGGCCAACGCTCCGTTTCCTAAGACGTTGAATCCCGTCACAATTGGATCGAAAATTATGTATATGGCTACTATTAGCGAAGACATTTCCGTGTTGAAATTCAAATATTTCTCTAATATTGGCACCATAACTATGATTCCTCCGGCCGGCACCGCCGCGACTGAAAACTTTGCGATCACAAAAAATATTGTGAAAACGAAATAAGACCACAGGGAAGGTTCTTCCATTCCGTAATTTTTCAATATGGCGTAGGCTAGAATCGGAATGGCCAGACAATCT
>JAISMI010000082.1 GCA_031276835.1 Holosporaceae bacterium
GTTGGTTCCTGGTCCTGTAAGCGTGGAGGTTATATCTGAAAAATATGACGATATGTTGGCGGAGAGCAAAAAAATCGCAAAAATTCGCAACAACATTTGCGTAAAATTACCCTGCACATTCGACGGATTGCGGGTTTGTAGAAATCTATCGTCCGAAGGAATTTCCACCAACGTAACTCTATGTTTTTCTCCGACGCAGGCGCTGCTTGCGGCGAAATGCGGAGCCACCTACGTTTCTCCGTTTATCGGACGTTTGGACGACGTTGGTCACGACGGAATATCTCTGGTGGAGCAATTAGTTGATATCTTTGACATGCACGGATACGAAACCAAAGTGCTGGCGGCCTCCGTGAGAAGTCTTCAGCATGTGATTCAGTCGGCGATGCTGGGAGTCGGAGCGATAACGTTGCCTCCTCAGATTTTGAAACAATGCTTTGATCATCCCTTGACAATCAAAGGGCTAGAAATCTTTGCAAAAGATTGGAAAAGATAACGCGGCCATCTTAATATGCGTTTTTTCATAAAAAGCTACGGCTGCCAAATGAATCTGTACGATTCCCAAAGGATGTGCGACGCTCTAACGAGCGCCGGCCATAGGATTTCGCCGTCCGCCCGCGGCGCCGACGTCGTTATTCTCAACACCTGCAGCATCAGAGAGAAGGCCGACGAAAAAATATTTTCCGACCTTGGCCGATTAAAATCCATTGGAGAAGAATCGTCGGAAAATTTCATGATAATTATTGTCGGATGTATGGCGCAGCTGCGGTCCCGCGACATTATTAGACGCGCCCCCTATGTGGATGCGATACTCGGACCTCAGGATATACATCTGATAGCGGAAATAGTCGACGACGCGGCCAAAAATCGCAGGTTGGACGCCATCGTATCGACTTCCCAAGACGCCGAAAATAAATTTGCGCAACTTTCAGATAAATTCGTCGATAGAAATGTTTCGGAATTCTTGACAATTCAAGAGGGATGCGACAAGTTCTGCACCTACTGCATTGTGCCCCATACCCGAGGACGGGAGTTTTCCAGAAGCGTTTCGGAAATTGTGGACGAAGCGAACAAATTAATATCTGCGGGAGTAAAAGAAATAACTCTGCTGGGCCAAAACGTTAATTCCTATGCCGGAAAGGGACTCGACGGGAAAAAATGCGATCTTGCCGGACTGCTGTTTGAATTGGCTAAAATAGACGGTCTGAAACGACTCAGATATACTACGTCGCATCCCAAGAATGTAAACGAGAGCATTGCCGAAGCTCATGGGGATATCGAAATTTTAATGCCGTTTTTGCATCTTCCGGTACAATCTGGTTCCGACGACATTCTCCGGAGAATGAATCGTAAATATACCTGCGACGAGTATCTTCGGCGCATTGATATGCTGCGTCGCCGTCGTCCGGACATTGCTTTTTCATCGGATTTTATTGTTGGATTTCCTGGCGAAACCGACGACGATTTTCGGCGAACTCTAGATCTAATAAAAAAGGTCGAATACGCCCAAGCCTATTCGTTTAAGTATAGTCCGCGTCCGAATACGGTAGCGGCTCGTATGGATGATCAAGTTCCGGAGAATATAAAATCCGAAAGATTACAAATTCTTCAAAATCTGCTGAATGAACAGCAGTTGAAATTTAATCAGAATTCGGTCGGACGACGTCTAAACGTGCTGTTTACGAAGAGCGGAAAACATAAAAAACAATTGGTCGGACGCAGCGAGTACTCTCAGGCGGTGTCTGCATATGTCGACGGCGTATCGGTGGGGGATATTGTTAAGGTGAAGATAACAGAGGCGGTTTCCCATAGTCTATTGGGGACGGTAGAGCCATGAATTTAGCAATTTCCATCGACTGCGATTCCTGGGACGAAGAAGAGGTCAGATCTGTTGTAAATGAATGTGCGCACGAAGTTTTTTCCGAAATTAAAATAAATGGCGATAACGTCGAGATATGTTTTTTGTTTACGAACAACGAAGAAATTAGAATTTTAAATAAAACCTACAGAGGAGTGAATCGGCCGACCAATGTGCTGTCGTTTCCGTCGGATTTTCCAGCGGAAGAGGAGAAAGATCGCGTTTGTATTCTGGGGAGTATCGCCTTGGCCTTCGAAACAATCGAAAAGGAATCGCGCGAACAGAAAAAACTTATGCTGGATCATCTTAGACATTTAGTTGTGCACGGCCTACTACATTTGCTAAGATATGATCATGAAAAAGCGTCGCAGGCAAAACGTATGGAAGCGTTGGAAATAAAAATTCTTGGAAAGCTCAATGTGCAAAATCCGTATTTATATGGGGAAAAGAGTTATCATGGTATCAAAAATTAGAAATTATCTGACAAAACTATTCAAAAAAAAAGAAGAAGGCGTTCCGCTAATCGACAGGCTGGAAGATTTAATTGAATCCGATCCGGACGCGAATAATGAAATAAACGCCGACGACACAAGCGAGTTGGCGCTCGTGTCAAATGTTCTCGGACTAAAGGATCTTACGGCGGAAGACATAATGGTTCCAAGAGCCGATATCGTTGCGGCGAAGGTCGATACAACTTTAGACGAATTCATAGAGATTTTTTCCAAAAATAGTTTTTCGCAGATTCCCATATATAAGGACACGTTGGATAACGTGGTCGGAATAGTGAGAGTTCGAGATTTTCTTCCCTACGTGCGTAATCCGGACTCCTTCAACATCGAATCTCTACTGAAGGACGTTATCTATGTAGTTCCGAGTATTCAACTGTTAGAGTTATTGGTGGAAATTCGCGCCTCCGTTAATCATATGGCGCTGGTTGTGGATGAATTTGGGGGTATCGACGGATTGGTAACTTTGCACGACGTCGTGTCTGAAATCGTGGGGGAGATGCAACAGAATCGAAGTATTTTTCCGCAGATTATAACTAAACAAGACGGTTCTTTGATTGCCGACGCTAAAACGCCAATTTGCCAATGCGAAAATTTGCTAAAAATAAAATTGCTTAAGCCGTTGATGAAAGAAGACGACGAAGAACCGGATGTGGAAACTCTCGGAGGTCTTACGATGCTCCTGTCTGGGAGAATGCCAACGCGGGGAGAGACGTTAGTTCATCCATCCGGCGTGGAATTTGATATAATCGAAGCGGATCCGAGGCGGGTAAAAAGGGTTCTTATCCGCAAACCGTCGTAAAAATATATTTCGTTGATTTTTGGACGCTTTTAATATAACATCCGCCAGAATGGAGGAATTTATGTCGAAGAGCATTTCAAAAAATAGCGTTTGCCCGACGCTAATGTGGGTCGCGGCGTTATTATTTTTCTTTTATCAGTTTATAGCGAGATCCTCGTTTACGACGGTTTTAAATGAGCAGCTCATGCGCCATTTTCAAATCGACGCCGCCGGAATTGGCGTACTGGCCAGTTGTTACTACTGGGTGTATACGCTGATGCAGGGGGGAGTGGGCGTCGTCATAGATAAGTTTGGGCCCAGGATTACCGCCACCATAGCCGCCCTTACGTTTGTGCTAGGTATTTTTTTATTCATAGCTACGTCAAACTGCTACGTTGCCGGAATGGGACAAATGTTGATCGGTTTTGGATCGTCGTTTGTATTTATCCTGGTTCTAAAGGTGATAACCGAGTGGTTCCCTGAAAACGAAGTTCCCGTAAAGATTTCATATTCGGTGGCGATAGGTTCTCTTGGGCCAGTTATCGGAGGTCCCGCCGTTTCCTATCTGGTGAAACATTTCTATTGGATTGACGTGATAAAGGTATTTGCGCTGTTTGGATTGTTTCTAGCGGCGGCTCTGTGGTTAGTTTTAAGGGATAAGGGATCGAGCGCCTGCGACGCCGCCGGCGAAAAAAATATCTCCATAATGGATTCAATCAAAATGATACTAACCTCGCAACAATTCTGGGTGTTGGCGTTGTTTTCGATGATGCAATATGCTCCGTTGAGCGCGTTGGGTGATTTATGGGGCGTGTCGTTCATAAAAAAAGCCTACGGCGCAGATTCAACGGTTGCTACCTTGATCAATAACATGCTTTATCTTGGAATGATCGTAGGATCTCCAACGTTCGCCCATCTTGCCCTATTTATGAACAGCTACAAAAAACCGATGATCATCGGAATTGTTTTTTGCGCCATATGCGTCGGTCTAATTGTGTTCTGTTCGCAGTTTCCGATTTGGGCGGCTTTCGTTCTGTTCTTTTTTACCGGATTTTCATGCGGAGCGGTATTGGCTTTTCCTCTTGCCATAGCCGTATTTCCAAGCTCCATCGGCGCGACCGTTACCAGTTTCATAAATATGGCCTCAATGGTCAGCGGAGTAATTCTAATGCCTCTGATCGGATACATTATTGATCTGTCGTGGGACGGAACAGTTGAAAATGGCATAAAAGCGTACAGCACAAATGATTTTAGAATAGGATTAACGTCCGTCTTCGCGTTTTCGGCGATGGGGATAATTCTTTCATTTTTGATAAAAGATAAATCTCCGAAGGAGAAACGCGAATAAATGTCATGCGGTTATCCGCAATCGTACGAGAATATTTTTATGATATTTACCGAATAGTAACTTTATCGGTCTAAGATTTCTGTATGATTGTGTTAGGTGCGTGATGTTGAAGAAAATTATAGAGACAATAAAATCTACTTTTTTCATTTTTTTGTCTATTGTAGTGCCGCTGGTGATAGGCGTTAGTTTTATAAAATCTTCTTTGGAACGCGATTCCATGAAGTGCATCGATACATTTATGGAGTCAGAAGGAGCGGGGCTATCGAAATATATGGCTCTGCAATTTGAAAATACTCAGAAAGATATAGATGTAATTGCCGCAAAAATAGACGCTTTCGAATTGGAAGATCCGAAATTCATCGCCCAAGAGCTAAAATCCATTGCAGAGAGCGATAAAAACATCGTTTCCATAAGTCTCTATAACGAAAAAGGACATTTCTTGGCAAACTCCTCCAGGAGTTCAGACGCCGATTTAACGATAGAAGATAATTTAAAAAACTTAAATGACGAAGTCATGTATACGGTGGATCAATTGGAGGATAAAAGCATCGTCATGAAATATATGGCGGGAAAAATTTTTCAAGCTGAAAATGGTAAAAAGGAAAAGTTCTTCATCGAAATAATCATAAAATGGGACGTATACGAAAAGTACATGAATCAAATGGAAAAAGGATCGTTTGCGCGGACATTTTTCATAATTTCGGAAAATTGTAATCGTTATGTGTCATTTAATTCTCTGCCGGAGGGCGGAAAAAATGATCCAGGCGCTGCGGCGTTGGGAATGCATCTGGTAAATAAAATAAAAGAAGTGCCTTTGGGACTGTCGGAAAAAGATATCCAATCATTCACATTCAAATTATTTAAAAGTGAAATTCAGACGCCAAAGACAATGAAGGGCGAGAAATTTTTTGTCTTTGTCGCCATTGATGATACTGCCGCTGAAGCGTTATCCAAGGGCGTGCTTAATACGATACCGATGGTATTGCTTGTGCTGTCCGGAATTTGGTTGCTGGTATGCTCGGCAATTGCTAGATTCCATAACAAAGCGAACGAGCAATTGGAAATTGCCAACGCAATTTCGGATTCTACTCCTCTAGCCATAATCATATACAGATTTAAAGATGGAAAAATCTTAAAGATAAATCTTTCGGCGACCACTTTACTTCGAATAGATAAAGAACACATTGAAACCGTGAATATGTGGAATCTATTCATAGAAGACGACGACAAAAGTTATATAACAAACGCCATTTCATCGAACATTAACGTTTTAAACTATGAAGTGTTGGTGCAAAGTTTTGGCGGAGGAAGTTTTTGGTCCATATGTTCGGCAAGTCCGATAGAGATGGACGAGGAGAAATATATCGTGCTTGCGGTTTTGGACATAAATCGCAGAAAAGAGGTGGAAAAGAAATTGGCCAATAACGCCGCTCTTCTGGAACAGCAGGTGACCGAAAGAACTGCGGATTTGGAACAAAAAGCAAAAGAATTGGAGGAATCCAATCAATTGCTTGCCCATGCCAAGTCAGTTGCGGACGAGGCAAACAATGCAAAGAGCAAGTTTTTAACCAACATGAGTAACGAGCTGAAAACTCCGCTCAACGCCATAATCGGCTATAGTGAGATTCTTGAAGAAGAAGCTTTAGATAGGAAAGATACCGTTTCCGCCGACGATTTACGCAAAATTATCGGTTCGGCCAAGCATTTGCTGTCGTTGATCGAGGAAATTCTGGATCTTTCGAAAATAGAAGCCGGAAAAATTCAGTTATTTTTTGAAAACATAGAAATTATTGACCTTATTAAAGACGTAGAGGGCGTTACAATGCCGTTGATCGCCAAAAATGATAACTCTTTGTTTTTGGAATGTCCCAAGGACATTGGAAGTATGTATTCCGATTCGACCAAAATAAGGCAATGTTTACTGAATTTATTAAGTAATGCCGCGAAATTTACGGAATTCGGCAAGGTTACTATTAGGGTTACTTCCATCGTAAAGGGAGGAGAAGATTTTATTGAATTTGCTATAATTGACACGGGAGTTGGAATTGACGCGTCCAAAATAGACGGTATTTTCGAGTCGTTTCAGAACGATTCCAATAGTTCCGGCACCGGCTTAGGACTATCGCTAGCTAAAAAGTATGTGGAATATCTTGGAGGAACAATTTCCGTTGAAAGCGAATTGGGCGGCGGATCGAAATTTGTCGTTAGAATTCCTAGGACTTGCAAAACGTCTTCCAATGAATCTATTGAGATAAAAAATCAAAGAAGCGATGAAATTTTCGAGGAATTTGTCAAAGAAGACGTTCCTCAAGAGGACGAATCTAGCGAGCAGATAACAAGTTTTTCAAAAAAATCCGACGACCAAAGTTAGGCGGAAATTTCTTCCCCTATAACTCTGGACGTTAGAAGAACAATCAGCTCGCTTTTTACGAGCCTTTAATCTACGGGCGAATTACTCCAATAACGATGTGGATCAAATATATCTTCGCGCAAATGCTTAAAAACTGTGATATCAAATCCGCCAAGCTGCAAATTGAATTGCTCGTATGTTTTTTCGATTTTGTCGATAAGATCCAAAAATACTGGGCGCATTCTAGAATATTGATCTGATGTCGTCATCCAATCATTAATAATTTTTTGAGTATCTCCGCATATTTCTTGCAACTCTTTAGCGATTTCAGTCTGATTCGAATCTTCAATTGAAGTCATACAGTTAACGTTTAATATCGCGCCGAAAACCGCGCCGACTATTGATAATTTTATAATATTTTCCATTTTCATCCCCTATAACTAAAGATATATGATAAAATTTATATTAATATGTTTTTATCATAAATAATCGGTTAATAGAAAAATTATTTTATGAGTTTTAATAAAAAAGCAAAGAATAAAAACATATTAGCTTCCAATCTTCCACATTGGAGGCGAGGATGCATATAAATTGACATTTTATATCATGGCGAAAATCAAGCGAGATTCGAACCGCCAGGTATTTTCATTTTTTCTTCTATGATTTGTCGATAAAACGCTCGGTAATTTAATTATATTTGGTAAAAATATATTCAGATGAAATAAAAACTCCGACGCGAACGTCGGAGTTGCGAATTAGATTTATTTTTTCCCGAATAGTTTCGGAAAACGTTTTTTATTTCAATTCGACTTTAGCGCCGGCGGCCTCCAATTTCGCTTTTAGACTGTTGGCTTCATCTTTGGATACGGCTTCTTTGATTGTTTTTGGAGCCGATTCGACGATTGCTTTTGCCTCCGTCAATCCGAGTCCGGTAATTTCTCTTACAACTTTAATAACGCCGATTTTTCCCGCGCCGGTCTCCGCCAGGATAACGTCAAACTCCGTTTTTTCCTCTTCGACGGCGACGGCGGTAGGAGCGGCGACAGCCACGGCCGCTGGAGCGGCGGCGGAAACTCCCCAGGTCTCTTCCAACTTTTTGCTCAGCTCGGCGGCCTCTAGAACCGTAAGCTTTGATAACTCTTCAACTATTTTATCTAAATTTGCAGCCATTTTCTTTTTCCTCCATTAATTATTTTTCAGAATAGCCTTTTAGGACGCGGGCAATCTGACATGCCGGCGCCTGCAGCAGCGTAGCCATACGTTGCGCCGGCGTTTGAATGACGGCGATAATTTTGGCTCGCAACTCGTCCATGGACGGCAGTTGAGCCAACGTCTTAACATCCAACGCGCCCAATAACCTCCCATCGTATCCTCCGCAGACGACGACAACCTTATCGTCGCTTTGGGAAGCGTACTCGGATATAACCTTCGCAGAACCGGTTATATCTCTAGAAAACACCAGCGCCGTCTGTCCGCTTAAATGCGGAAGTATGCACTTGAAGTTCGTATCTTCTATCGCCAATCTTGCCAATGTATTTTTAGAAACAAGATAGGCGGAAGAAACGTCTCTTAGTCGTCTTCTAAGATTTTCCGTCTCTGTGACAGTCATTTTATTTTGATTAACGACGAAAACGGCTTCGCTTTCCTGAAAGCGTTTCCTTATTTTCGCGATCACGTCTGATTTTTCATTTCTCTTCATTGTTCTCTCCACAACAAAATTTCAAGAGAGAATATCGAAAACATGAATAACGGGAATAAATCCAGCCAATCTACAACGGCATTTTTAAGCTATTCGCACCGATGGTCTTCGATAGACTTCTTAAAGGTTAAAAACCGAGCGCCTCGGCGGCGTCCAATTTCAAGCCGAGCCCCATAGTACTGGAAATCGTTATGGATTTCAAGTAGGATCCCTTTATGCCGTTCGGCTTGGCCTTCACCACCGCTCCTACGAAGGCTTTTATATTTTCTTCAATTTTTTCTTTCGCGAAACTTAGTTTGCATAGTCCGGCGTGGACGATTCCGGTCTTATCCAGACGATATTCCACCTGTCCGGCTTTAGAATTTTTCACGGCGGCCACGACGTTAGGGGTGACCGTGCCCAATTTCGGATTAGGCATAAGTCCCTTTGGTCCTAATATTTTACCCAAACGGCCCGCGACTCCCATCATGTCCGGACTGGCAATACAAATTTCGAATTCTATGTCTCCGGACGTGATTTTTTCCGCCAAATCTTCGGCTCCAACGAAATCGGCGCCGGCGGCCAGCGCGTCGTCGGCTGCTTTTCCTCTGGCAAACACGGCGACGCGGGTCGTTTTTCCGGTTCCCGAAGGCATTGCCACCATTCCTCGAATATTCTGATCTGCGGCGCGAGGATCGACGTTTAGATTGATGGCGATTTCCACCGTTTCGTCAAATTTACAGGACGTATTTTCCTTTAAAAAAGAAACCGCCTCCGAAAGACTGAAAACTTTACTTACCTCCAATTTGGCGGCCATTTTTTTATATCTTTTTCTCGAACGAGCCATTATTGTATAACCTCCAACCCCATTGAACGAGCCGATCCTATGACCATCATACTGGCGGCGTCGACGTCGTTTGCGTTTAAATCTTTCATTTTTTTCTCGGCGATTTCTCTTACCTGAGCCATTGTTACGCTGCCGACGTTAGCGCTTTTTCCCGTGGTCGCGGCGCCTTTGGCAACGCCGGCGGCCTGCTTCAGGAAATACGAAACCGGAGGAAGTTTAATGACAAAGGAAAAAGTTCTGTCTCCATAGGCCGTTATTACGACCGGAAGAGGAGTGCCCGCCTCGTACGACTGCGTTTGCGCATTGAACGCCTTGCAAAACTCCATAATACTTAAACCTCTTTGTCCCAACGCCGGCCCGATAGGAGGCGACGGATTCGCTTTTCCAGCTGGCACTTGCAATTTTATGTATCCTACAATTTTTTTAGCCATAAATCACCAATAATAACGTCCATTTTAGATATTGCCTTTTATCACATCGCCGTTGGTTCTGCAATATCGAACAATATTTTTATATAGTTTTAAATAAGCGTGTTGATTTGTGCTTTTGTGCCGTTGCATTATCAATTAGCCTCTTATATAGTACTTTTTGATTTTGGTAATAGGATTTAAGGAAATTCAGAGGCGAATATGGAACATATCGAGGTTATTTTATTGCAGAGAGTTGCAAAATTAGGACAAATCGGAGACGTCATTAGAGTAAAGCCAGGGTTTGCAAGAAATTATCTACTGCCAAAAAAGATTGCTCTAAGGGCAACAAAAGAAAATATGAAATATTTTGAGGATAAAAAATCTCAAATCGAGGCTGCAAACGCTGAAAGCAGAGCTGAAGCTCAGAAAATAGCGGAAAAAATGGAAAATTTATCCATCTCTATGGTTCGTCAGGCGAGCGACAAGGGCCAGTTGTACGGATCCGTCACCAGCAGGGACGTCGCGATGGCGGTAAAGGAGGCTGGTTTTACTATTACGGCCGGACAGGTCAACTTAAATATTCCGATCAAGTCGTTGGGCATGTACGACGTCGTCGTCGATTTGCATCCAGAGGTGTCCGTCGCGGTGAAATTGAGCGTCGCCAAGTCCGAGGAAGAGGCTCGGCAGCAGATTTCAGAAGAAATTTTGCAGGAAGACTTAAATAAAGACGCGAATGCAGTAGAGGAATGAAACAATTTTTAACTCCTGAAGATATAAATTTTTTGGAGGAAAAGTTAAAAGCCTCTTCTCCGGATCCCTGGAGCGTTCTTGAAAATGACTCCGTAGACGCCGTATGGGTTGTTCCCAGCGTGGAAGGCAATCCGATTGCCCTCTTCGACTACAGAAGCCGAAAACAAAACGGCGCTGACGCTCATTTCGTAGCGTCCGCAAGAAATTATTTCGGCGTCATGATCGAAGAAATAAAAAATCTTAGAAAAAGAATTTTGGAATTAATTCAGTCCAATAACGTCGAAGTACAGAAGCGTCTGGATTTGCAAACGGAGCTGAACGAACTGAAAAAAATACTAAGACAAAGCAATGAAGCTAATTAATCTTATTTTTGGCGATCCGTTAAAAACAGAAAATATAGTATCCGAAAGATTAACGAAAACCAAAGCGTTGGCGATTTTTTCCTCCGATGTTCTATCGTCGGTGGCCTACGCTACCGAAGAGATCTTATTGGCTCTTGGTTTGCTATTTTCCTTTTTTTTCTCGTTGCCAATTGCCGGTACCATAGTTGGATTGCTGTTTGTGATATCTATTTCCTATTGGCAGACTATAGAAGCCTATCCGAACGGCGGCGGGGCGTTTGTGGTGGCGAAAGACAATCTTGGAGAATTTTTCGGACTAATAGCCGGCGCCGCTCTTCTAATAGACTATACGCTTACGGTAACAGTGAGTCTCTCCGCTGGAGCGAACGCAATCATATCGGCGTTTCCGTCTCTGGCCGGTAATACGGCGTCCATTTGCCTGAGCGCGTTACTTGTGGTGGTCGTATCGAATTTGCGAGGAACAAAGGAGTCCGCCAGCGCGCTCTCCATTCCGACTTACTTTTTTATAGGACTGGTATTCCTGATGATCGTCTGCGGAACGTTTTCCTCCTATACGCCTCCCAAATCTTTGCCGAAAAAATTGTCGGAGCCAATGTCTTTGATGGTTTTTATGCTGGTTTTAAGAGCTTTTGCATCCGGATGTTCCCTCCTTACCGGAATTGATACCATTGCCAGCGGCGTAACCGCCTTTAAAAAGCCCCAATATAAAAATGCTCAAATTACCCTATTATTTATGGCCGTTATTTTGTCGTCCATGTTTTTGGGTATTACCTTTTTGGCGCACAAATATCGCGTAACTTCTCTGGAAAACGAAACTGTCGTCTCCCAGATAGCAAAAAATGTGTTTGGATGCGGTTTTTTATACTATTGTGTACAATTTGCAACGGCTTGCATATTGTTTTTGGCGGCAAATACGGCATTTTCCGGATTTCCAAGATTGGCCGGCATATTAGCCAAGGAAAAATACATTCCCACTCGCTTTGCGAAACTGGGGGATCGCTTAGCTTTCAGTAATGGAATAGCGCTTTTGGCTCTAGTGGTTACGTTTCTCATAATAATATTCAACGGAAATTGCCATTCGCTGATTCCGCTATATTCCCTCGGAGTTTTTACTTCATTTACTCTATCGCAGGCGGGAATGGTCCGCTATTGGATAAAAAATCGAAGAGATAATTGGCACGTAAAGGTCGCCCTTAACGCGTTTGGAGCTCTGGCGACTTTCGTTACGTTACTCATAATCATAGACAGTAAATTTATGCAAGGGGCGTGGATAGTAGTTCTTTTGATTCCGATTTTGTTTTGCGTCTTTAGAAAAATAAATCGCCGCTATGCGGCCACTAACGTTGAGCTGGATTTAAAAAATGGAGGCGTCGGAGAGCTGCTGAAACCCATAAAAAACGCTCAACCCAAAGTCGTTGTTCCGGTTTCGCGAATTCATAAGGGAACTCTTGCGGCGCTCAGATTCGCCGCGTCTTTGTCCAACGATGTTATGGCGGTGGCGGTAAGCATTAATCAAAGGGAAATAGATCGGTTGAAGCTTACCTGGAGATCTATGAATTTTTCAATTCCATTGGCGTTGCTAGAATCGCCGTATCGTTCCGTGGTCAATCCATTTTTGGATTTTCTATACGAACAGGACGAGCGCGATCCGGAAAAAGGAAAGGCGATAGTGGTAATGCCGAGTTTCGTTCCAGGAAAATTTTGGCAGAATATCCTACACAATCAAACGGCGACAATTTTTAAAACGGCTCTTCTCTACAGAAAGCAAAAAAGCGAACAGACTCGTATAATTGTTGAAATTCCGTATCAGATGAAAATTTAGAAATCGAAAAATTTTGCAATCTAGGCGGGCGATGCTATACATATCGGATTTTTTTGTTTATATTTGACGAGTTATGCGTAAATTATATCATTATCCGCTATGCGCTTTTTGTAGATTAGTCCGTATTTATCTAAAGGAAAAAGCGCTAGATTTCGAGTTGATCATTGATCCGCCTTGGAATAGAAAACAAATGTTTTCGGAACGGCATGTTTTTTCGGATTTGCCGACTTTAGTGGATTCGGACGGCATTGTGCTCGAAGGATGGTACTCCATAATTGAACATATGGAGCGATTGCATAGAAATAATTCTCTCCTGGGAGGAACTCCCAAGGAAACGGCCGAATCCCGCAGAATTATAATCCTATTCAACGAAATGTTTTTTTCGGACGTCGTCAAAAATATTGTCTTCGAAAAAGTAATTAAGAAGCATATGGAACGCTCTTCTCCCGATTCTTCCAACATAAGAAAGGGCAACGGCGACATAGCAAAATATTTTGATTACATATCGTGGCTTATGGATCACAGAAATTATTTGGCCGGAGATAGATTTTCTCTTGCAGATATTGCCGCCGCCTCGCAAATTTCATGCGTGGACTACGTCGGATCAATAAAATGGGACGATTATCCCGACGTGAAAGATTGGTATGTGAGAATAAAGTCCCGTCCTTCGTTTCGGGATATACTGCTAGACAGAGTTCCAAACGTTAATCCTCCGACCTACTATCAAGAACTTGATTTTTAATATTTGCACAGTCATAAAAAATGTTGTACTTTTTTGTAATTGTTAGATCGTTATCCATGAAGGACTAACATGCTGAGTTCTTTTAAGACAGTTGGAAATTACTGCTCAAAATTGACGGATGCGGCAATTGATAGAGTAGATAGACACGGCGCCAGATATGCCACTTTTGGAATTTTTTCGCTGGTCAATTATTTATTCCCGTTTTACATGTGGTCGGATCGCAGTTTCGAAACGACGGCTTTGTTTATCCGAGTAATCGCCGTTATTCTAAATTTTTTCCTTATAATTCACGAATCATGGCCCAGATCTTTACAGAGATATCTTCCGCTGTTTTGGTATTTTACGCTTATGTATTCGTTGCCTTTTTTTGCCTTCCATATGTTATGTTTGGATGGTATTTCGGCAATTGGACTTATCAACGTGTCGTTTGCGCTCATTTTGTCTCTGATATTAATGGATTTCTACGCTTTTTTGATAGTTTTTTCGTTTGGAGCGGCCGCTGCGTTTGCGGTGGCAAAAATAACCGGAGCAAACATGGATTTTAATATCGGCCATGATATTTCGTTTCAAATCGTCTACGTAATGGTCTTATCCGGCATAATATCGTTGGTGTTTTCCACAAACAAAGAGAAAATAGAGCGGGAAAAAATAGCGGCTCTTCGCGATTTCGGAGGGATAATGGCTCATGAAATGAGAACTCCGCTTTCGACGATATCGCTATTGTGCAAGTTAATTGAACGGGAATTGGCAAAAGAAAAATTTGACATGCAAAAAGTCGATTCCAACACAAAAAAAATTAGTAGAGAAGTTAACTGTATCTTAGTTTACGTCGACATGGCGTTGTTCAAACTTAATAAACAACGCGCTTTATTTGATTACACGGAGCAATTGAGCATAAAAGAATGCATACTCGACGCCATCGCCCAATATCCATTTAATAATAAAGAAAAAGAGCTGATTGTTTTCGAAGATACCAACGATTTCTTGATTAAAGGCAACAAAAACTGCGTCATACACATTTTATTCAATCTGATGCGGAACGCGATCTATCAAATAAAATCGTCCGGCAAGGGAAAAGTCATAATATCCCTTTCGAGACGCGAGTTATACAATATACTATCATTTAAAGACACCGCTTCCGGAGTGGATTCCATTATGTACGGCAAGTTATTTTCGCCAATGGTCACGAGTAAATTTTCTGGAACAGGTTTAGGACTCTATTTTTGCAAAAACGCCATGGAGAGCATGGGGGGGATGATCCGCTGCAATACGGTTCTAGGTAAATTCACGGAATTCGTCTTGATGTTTCCGAATCTGGACGAGCTTTCAATAGATGGCGAGAATATGGTTATTAGTAAAAATTAAACAAACATTTTGGAGTAGCGGTTGCGCCGTCGTTCGAACTCAAATATATTGTACGAACGGTTATGGGATGCGCGCGACAATGATACTGACCTGCCA
>JAISMI010000017.1 GCA_031276835.1 Holosporaceae bacterium
TTGTTTTTAACGGCAATAATAATCGTGAAATTCTCCGTTGGCGCTATGCTTCGCATTATATCAAAGAGCTCGAACGCCGGTAAGACGTTAGCCGTAGCGTTGTCGCAGTACGAGTTGAAAGACAAACTGCATAAGATTTTTCAAGAAGAAAAGACTTTTAATGTGATATGCGACATTGCAATGCCTTTTAGCCCGATAGTCTTAAAAAATGGGCTTGTCATATTTCCTGGCAATGGAGTTTTGGCTGAAGTATTTCTAGAAAAAGAGGACGACTTCGGACTGAAAAAACATTAAATAAACTTTACCGCCCCAGTATAATTTGCTCAATCGACCCGAGAAAATCGAAAGGCGGGAACGTCGGAGTATCGCCTATAAATAGCGTATAAATATCGACGCTTGTATCAACCGCTCTCCAGAAGTTATTTAAAATTTCTCCCGCAATTTTAGCGCCAATTATAGTTTTTTCTTCATTACAGCTTAGGAATCGTCCCCGATGAACGCATCCGTTCTAGAATCTGCGCGCACAGTGGCGTCGGCATGATCGTCTGAAGATTCTTCGCCCGAACTTTTTCTCCAATGATTTTGTCGAGTTCTTTCGTATTGTAAATCCGCCAGCGCTTTAAACATACGGATTGTATCCGAATAATCCGAACTCGTTCGGTCGTCGCCAAATTCATTTATTAAACTGCCGACCGCTTCTCTGAATTCTTCAAGCGAGGCGTCCTCCGACAGCATATTTTCAAAGAATTCCTTTAGAAATAATATGCAATAGTTTTTAATTTTCTCATTAACGCATTCTTTTTCAAGTTCAAGGGCTAGAGCCACGGCGTATCTGTATTCTCCCCGTTTAAAATCTTTAAGTATCATATTAAAATTTCTAGTTTCCCAATCGATAGGGATCTCTCGCGATATCAATGAGCATTCTTTCCGCAAAGAATTTGTATTAGCCTCTTCTTCTTCGCTTTCGAAATCCGATTCCAGATCCGACGCGGGCTCGAGACAAATTGTCGGCGATTTGGCGGATATTACACACTCTTCCATTCCAAGAATCTTTCGAATCATCACACATAAATCATTCCAATGTGGTATTTGAGTACATTTATACCTCTCTCTCACCGCGCTATCAAATGCGCAAAGCAGATAATGATAGTCTTGACAGTCTCTCTTAGGAACAAATTGTTGTAGAAGAGAATCAATTTTATTATTAAAATCTGAAAGACTTTCATCCTCCCGAAGCATCAGAGGATAAAATTCTTTTAGAAATAATTTGCAGGCATTTCGCGCTTTATCGTCGCCGTCCTCTTCGGCCGTCCTGATTGCCTCAGAAACAGCCTGCCCATACTGCCCTCGCTCAAAGCCGACCAAAATGTCGCCCATACCGCGATACATTGCGCCGGTAGTTCCGACGATAAAAGGCAGAAGAAAAATAAAATATCGCATGACCGACCTCGCTTTCACTAAGAATTATAGTACGTCAATTTTATAAATTACTATGCTTTTTAAATAAATTAAAATACTTTTTATTCGGCGCGTTGAGGATATTTTTTCCTTGAAAAAATTATCGTTTGGGAGAAAACTGCAACAGTCTTTTGGGTTCTCTGCAAAATGATCAAAAACGATTTGCCGCTCGAAAACGCAAATCTTCATTTAGAATAAAAAAAAAGCCCTTCAGGAGGGCCTTTTTTTATTAGCCTAACGCTCTTATTCGAATTATCTCGTCGACAACAGAATCTTCTTGTCTATTAGCATGTCTGCCACAATCCGTCTAAGATGGAAATTATCTCCTATAATATCATCCCAAACGAGCTCTCTTCCCGCCCGATTGAGATCCTCCACATATTTGCGCAATGCAATTTTAGTAATACTGAGAAAATCATCAGTTAACATGAGATTAATAACTCTTTTCGGAGATATTGCCGTCTCCAGAATTTTCATTAGACCGGCGCGTATTTCTTCCGCTGATAGTCTTGACCGTACATCTAAAATTCCCTCTAATTTTTTTACTTCTGGAGTTAGATTACCGTCGGCGTCAATCAAAGAATCATAAATATATTTACAGTTACGTTTCAGATAACATAGTAACATCTTTCCATTAAACCAAGGAATAACATCGCTCTCAACAAAGTTTATCCCGTAATTACCATTTATATATGATAGGGCGCCCAAAAAGTAAGTCACTGATTCTCCGCTAACTTGAACAATTCCATTATGTTCAGTTCCAAACTTAAGAACGTCCCCCATTATTTTATCGGCTAATAATTTCATTATAAGCGATAGTATTTCATCAAGATTCACATCAATATATTCTAGATCCGACCTAACTAACAACGCAGGCAAAGCCTTCATTATTCCTTCCATTTGTCCATTTTGACAATGGTGGAACGCCTGCAAAAAATTGCCTGCTTGCGCCGCTAAAAACCTCCAATCTTCCAATTGGCCTTCAAACGAGTCTTTATTGTATATAACTTCCTGAGATAAAATATCCAACTGCTGCAGAATCCATTTGGCCACTGGAACAGAAAAATATATCCCCTGATTTAACTTGCAAGTTCTCAAAGCGTTATTTACCGTTTCGAAATGTTCGCGTAAAAGTCTGCTATTTGTAACTTCACCCCTATCCAGGATATCGGAAAAGTCGCTATCCAATTGAGCTAATAAGTAAAAATTACCAT
>JAISMI010000053.1 GCA_031276835.1 Holosporaceae bacterium
ATACGGCTTATCGACGGACTTTGAGCTGGATCAATCCCTAAGCATCGTTATGGGAACGTTTAGCAAAGCGTTGTCATCGTCCGGAGCGTATGTCGCCTGCAACGAGCTAATGAAGGAATATCTAGTTAACAACAGCAAAGGATTAATCTACTCGACGGCTCTGTCTTCGTTCTGCATAGGAGTAGCCATGCACAATTGGAATCTACTAAAAACATTGAACGAAATTAGACGACGCGTTATTGGTCTCGCGGATCATTTCCGTAAAAAAATCTGCGAATTAGGATATCAGGTAAATGGAGCCGATACAAATATCTTGCCCATCGTCTTCAACGGCGTCGACGCCATGTTGGAAACAAATGTTAAATTGTCGAGAAATGGAATAATAACGTCGGCCATAAGACCGCCCACCTCTCCTACTCCGAGAATCAGATTTGCCATTAACGCAATGCACGCCGAAGAAGACTTAAATCGCGTCATCGAGGTTTTAAAACAATGAAATACACGTTCTTGCTGCGTCATGGATTTGGTTTTTTCAATGAATATTGGAGAAATCTTATTCCCTTGCTCGACGGCGACGTTGTTTTTTTTGACGACGATTATGTGATTGATAAAACGAAACATTACATAGGAATCGGCCATTCCATAGGTTTTCAAAAATTGAATAATTCCGGAATAAAATTTGATTTTCTCATTGGCCTCCAGGGATTTTTAAATTTTTGCGGCAACGAGCCAAATGAAAAGCAATTGCGGGAAAAAAACATCGACCGTTTGATGAAAATGCTAGCCTCGTCTCCGCTTCAAACTCTGAAAACCTTTTACGACGCCTGCCAATATCCAGATCCAATTCCAGAAGACATAATTGTGGACGATTTGACGTCCGATTTAGCGTCCATGAAAAAATCGTACCTTCACTGCGATTGTCCGACGTTAATTATCGGCGGCGACGCAGACCAAATCGTCCCTATGCACATCATAGAGGACAATTTTCGTCGTCAGCCAAAAGTGGTCGTTGAAAAAATAAACGGAGTCGCCCATTCGTTGGGATTCGCCAAACCTAAAGAAGTTTCAAAAAAAATTAAAGATTTTGTTGATGAAGGAAAAAATAACACTCTCATTTGACGCCGCCTCCCAGACCTACGATTCCGTATCTGAAGTGCAAATTTTATCGTCGGCGCGTCTTGTGGATATGCTAAAGGACGTTCGCCCCTCCGGCCATATCCAAACAATTCTTGACGTCGGAAGCGGAACCGGCAACACGGCGGCGGAAGTAATGAAAATATATCCCAACGCCGGATATACGCTGTGCGATATCTCGGAAAATATGCTCCAAAAGGCTAAACTTCGAATCAAACGCGCCAATTATATTATTTGCGATGCGGAAAAATACGATTTTATTGAAAAATACGATCTTGGTATTTCAAATTTAGCGCTGCAGTGGTTTGAATCCATCGATCGTTTTCTTGAAAAAATACTAAAAAACTGCCGATTTTTTGCATTTTCCACGCTATTGGACGGCAGTTTTCGCGAATATGATAATTTTCTTCTTCAGCACGGAATCTTTCATTTCAATTATCCGTCCGCCGACGAAATAAAACGCATTTGCGAAAAACGAGGAAAATTAACCGCATGGAAAATCGAAAGTTACGCTCTTCAATTCGAAAATTCATTTGGACTGGCGAGATATTTCAAAAAATTGGGAACCGCGCCGCAATCATTTCCCAAAAATATTTTGCCTTTATTAAACGAACATAAAATAAATTTAAACTACGAAGTATTTTTTACGATTCTGGAAGCTCGGATATAGAGTTTTCTTCGCTTATTTTTTACAATAAACCCGAATCAATTAAGTCGCTTATTGTAGAAAATGTTAATGTAGGTTACAGTCAAACCTATCCGACGAAGGCGAGAAGAACATACGCCTCTTTGTAATTGTACTAGTCGAATCGAGAGGATTATGCACAATTAACAAGAGGTAACTGCGCTAAAAAGATTGTCGTTAGTTGGATCGCAAAAACATCCGCCCTAAATCTATCCACCTGAGAGCACGGGGAAAAATAATAGAAAAGATGGACTGTTAGTGAGGCTATGAGAAAACACGCTATGGATTTTCCTATCCTCCCGCCGGCATATGGAGAATTCATTATGCGACGATCCGCATATGTGATATCATCTCTCGGTTGTTAAGATTATTTGGTTATGCGGTCCGGTTCGATCATTTTCGCTTTCATTATTTCGTTTTGGGCGAGCGCTCGTCAATTTGTCAGTTTAAAATCGTCGGAGATTAACTTAAGAGTTGGTCCAGGCAAGGAGTATCCTATTAGCTGGACGTTTATGAAATCTTGTCTTCCCATGATGCTAATAGCCGAATTTAATCAATGGAGAAAAATAAAATTCGTCGACCGAACCGAGGGATGGGTGCATCAAAATATGATTTCCCGAAAAAATACCGCCATCGTCGTATCCGAATACGCAATTTTGTATAAATACGAGTCCAACTCGCAGCCAATTGCTAAAATAGAGAAAAATTCCGTCGTCAACGTGCTGAAAAATGGCAAGGATCTGGTAAAAATAGAAGCGAATAAAATCAAAGGATGGGTAAAAAAACAGGATCTATGGGGAATTAACGAAGATTAATTTCATCTTTTTCTTTTGCGAACGGTTTTATTATTTTCTTCCAACATAGCGGCCAATTTTTTGCAGGTAAGCGTT
Source organism: Holosporaceae bacterium (assembly GCA_031276835.1). Lineage (GTDB taxonomy): Bacteria > Pseudomonadota > Alphaproteobacteria > UBA3830 > UBA3830 > JAIRMQ01. The sequence continues at coordinate 2,710 of JAISMI010000053.1, forward strand.
CCTTTATGAATTTTTCCATTGACGATAAATGTTGGAATTAGAGATATTTTTAATTCATGCATAGTCCGCTGCTGTTCTTTCATCAATCCCGCGGAAATTTTTGTGTTGGCGCTGCACCTGTCTATTTCTTCTGAACCGTATCCCAGTTCTTTAAACATATTCTTTAGAAATTGTCTTGGCTTTTTAGAGGCAAACCATTTTTCTTGTCTACTGAAAATTTCATGATACAAATCTTCAATTTTGTCATTCGAGTCTCCGCCAAAACATCTTACCAGGAGGGACGCCTCCAGAGCTCCGAGATCGTCCAGATAGCTTCGCAGATAGACTTTGGCTTTTCCGGTATCAACGTATTTCCTTTTGAATTTTGGAAATTCTTCTTCGTGGAACTTTCTGCAGTAGGAGCAGGTAAAAGAAGAGTATATGATCACCGTATTTGGAGCGTCGTCGTTTCCAATGACAACTTCCTTTAGTTTTAAACTATCCGGAATGGACATTTTTTTCAGATTTTCCGCAAACGAACCGTCGTCTTCGAATTGTTCCGCTTGGGCTGCGACTTTTTTTCTTGTCGGAGCGTTTTCTCCCCATAAATTCCATTCAAAAAACACCAATACAATCAACGCGATACATAGTTTCATTAAAGATCCTCTCTCGAATTTTTACAAAATTATTTAAAATTATACATTAAATCTAAAATGAAATACATCTCCGTCGTTTACTAAATAATCTTTTCCTTCGAGACGCATTTTTCCGGCGGATTTAGCGCCGAATTCCCCATTATAGGCCACGTAGTCGTCGTAGCCGATTGTTTCGGCGCAGATGAATCCGCGTTCAAAATCCGTATGGATTACTCCGGCGGCGGCGGGGGCTTTGGAATTTTTGCGAATAGTCCAGGCATGCGCTTCAGGCGCACCGACGGTGAAAAACGTTATCAAATCCAGTAGATTATAGCCTCCCCTGATGATTCTATCCAGTCCGGACTCGGACAATCCCAAAGATTGAATGTACTCGTATTTTTCGTTTTCGTCGCGGATAACCGCTATTTCCGACTCGATGGCTGCGGAAACTGCGACGACGGACGAGCCTCTATTTTTCGCGAAGTCGCCAACCGCTTTTGTGTAGGCGTTTCCCGAGACAATTTCCTCTTCTCCGACATTGCAGACGTACAAAATTGGCTTTCTCGTGATAAGGCGCATGGCGTTGGAGACGACTTCGTCTTCTTCCGTAAATTCCAGTTGATTCAGCAGGTTTCCTTTTTCCAAGCAATCGATGAACTTTTGCAAAGATTTTTTTTCCGCCGTCAGTTCTGGATTATTTTTTTTGGAAATGGAGGATTCTCTTTTTTTCAAACTTTCGATATCCGCCAGCATTAATTCCGTTTCCACCACTTCTATATCTCGAATGGGATTAATATTTTCGTCCACATGAGTTATGTCGCCGTTTTCGAAACACCTTGCAATATGCAGAATTGCATCCGTGCTTCTGATATGTCCAAGAAATTGATTTCCCAAGCCTTCGCCCTTGCTTGCTCCTCTGACCAGACCGGCTATGTCGACGATCTCTATTTGGGTCGGAATGATTTTTGCGCTTTCGGCGATTTTAGCGAGTCTAAACAACCTCGGATCCGGAACTCCAACCCTTCCAACGTTCGGCTCTATGGTGCAGAATGGATAATTCGAGGCTTCGGCCGCCGCCGTTTGAGTTAACGCGTTGAACAAAGTCGATTTTCCAACATTTGGAAGTCCCACGATTCCGCAATTAAATCCCATAACAATTCTCCGCGATATTTACGAATGAATATAATTGTATTTGCAGATATTTTCTAGATAACAAAAACAGACGGCATAGCGGAATTTTCAGAAATATTGAATAATTCAGTCATGGCCCAGACCATTGCGTCAAGACGGTCTGGAGATTTTGCTTTTGGTTCGTAAGTAGCCATCTGCATTTCAAGCTTATGAAACTGCCGAGCGTGAAATATCATTTTTTTCTGATATAAAATGGCAATTGGTTCCGCCCTGATCATTTTAGACGTATGGGCGTGGACGATTTTCAATTTAATGGAATTATCCATGGACAGCAGCAAATTTGAGAGTAATTCGCCGCCGGCGTTGCCCTCTATTATCATTAGGTTAGCGGAATATTTACGATAGGCCTCCAAGGCTCGTCCGGCCCAAATTTCGGGAGCGGCCGAGACGCTTAAATCGTCCAAAACATATCCTTTTTTAAAACAATCCATGCCGACGACAACGATTCCAGTTTCATCGCTGTTGGAGTTGGAGGTCAGCGCCGGATCGACGCCCACCACCGTGTTTATCAAAAAATTCGGAGGGGATTTTTGGCAATTTTCTATGTCCTCCCACGACCATAGGCTGTTTGGCTGATCTTCCACTATTTCGGCATAAATTTCCTGAGACTCAAGACGAGTTCCCCGAAGATACTCCAGCTGTTTTAGGAACATCGGGGATAGATTTTCAATGTTTTCAAACGAAGCGCCTCGCACCGTAACAACATCATTTCTGGCCATCAGATCCTTTATAAATTGTATTGGTCGAGGAGTCGTTGTGAGAATAGTTCTGGGATTTTTTCCCAGACGAAGAGAGAAGGACAGCTGCTCGAAAGTCTCTCTTGGATGTTGAAATTTTGCAAATTCGTCGATCCAGGCGGCGTCGAATTGAGGACCGCGCAGCTGTTCGTAGTTTTCGGCTCCGTAGAGAGTGGCGATTGCGCCATTCTGCCATTGCAGAAGACGTCTTGACGGGAAGAATTTTAAGTTTTCTTTTCCTTCAGAAATCGAAAGCAAACCGCTTTCTCCCTCCACCAGAACCTGTCGGGCCTCCTGTATGGTGTTAGAAATCAACGCTATTCTTTTGTATTGATTGTGAACGGCCCACTTTCTTATGGTTTCTGCAGCCGAGCGCGTTTTTCCAAATCCGCGACCAGCAAGAATCAACCAGACGCTCCAATCTCCAGGCGGAGCGATCTGATTTGGACGGGCGATTTGTTCCCATGTAGTTTTTTTCATATTTTTTCTCCTTTTTTATAAAAATTTAATTTTTTTTCTCTATAGTTAATTTATAAGATTGCTAAATAAAAAATCTGGACCAGAGGGAGACAAAAATGAGCAATATAGATCCACAAGAAATAGAAGAAGCCATCGCCAAAAACGACGAAGAGTGGCAGAAAAAATTGCTGCTGCTGGTTATGACGATGATTATCGCTCTATTGAGTATAGACTAATCTTTGGATTTCATTCATTTTAAGTTATCGCGACCAAGGCGGAATGTTGAAGGGCTTGAGTCGGAGACGAGAATATTTAACGCCGAATTTTGACGCGGTCTGCGACCTAAACGGTTGAAAAGGCGCGACGATCCCATAATTTCAGATCTTGCGATTCCACAATCCCAAAATTTCACAATTCCAAGATTACAGATTGGTTCTTGAAGCAATCGTATTTCATAGACTGTTTTGACGGATTTTTAAGATGATCTTTAATCAAGATGCACGTTTGATTAGGATACGCGAAAATGCAAAAAAGTCAAGATATTTCAGAGTGGTTCCGCTATTTTGTACGAAAGTATGGCTTTTTTTCCACAAAATAGTAATTTTTTTTATTGATTTTCATGAAAAATCAGTATACATATCTTATGGGAAATAAGCCTAAAAAACGATGCGATTAGGGCAATTTTTCCAGTTTGTTTTTCGTTACTAAAGGAGGATATAAAATGAAAAAAGTAGCAATTGCCGTTTTGACAATTCTATCTGCGTTATCCGAATCTAGCGCGATGGAAAATCCGAACGCAGACGTTGACAAAACTCGATCGGAAACCACTCAAAGAATTTTTATAACTTTATTGGATGGGTATGAGGCCTCGCCATATGAGGAATCGAGCGATGAATTGAATGAAAAATATTCAAACGACTCTATCAATTTATGTGAACTCAAAGCTCTTTCCCCATCAGACGGAACAATAGCCGATTGATTCGATTGATAAAAAAGCGCTTTCCTTTCACTTAACGACGAGCAACTGGATAATGTTTAAAGTTACAGAAAAACTTTAGAGCAACCTAAGAATTGCCCGACAAGTATGAAAAATCAATCCGAAAGACGTTGATGGGATTGCCAAATAAAAATAGAAAAAGTTAGCTAAATCCATTGATTTTCAGGTATCCTACAGAAATGCTGCAGAGCGCCATCCAAACTTCGGTAACAGCTGAAAAATCAACAAATCCATGGCGTAATTCTATTTTTATTAGGCACTTCCGACGTTGATTTTTCCCAAGACATTAATAAAAGTATTCGTCAACGCTGCCAAGATTCGTTAAATTTATGGAAATCTGAATAATCTTAGAACGCAGTTTCTATCATTATTGGGACAATCCCGCAAATCTAAACCCTAAAAAAACTCGTCGTTCATTTAAACGGGAACGACTTAGAGAATCCGGCTCTAACGACAAGTCTCAGCTTTTTATTTACGCTCGCGCTTTCTTTACTATTCCAACTATCGGTATTTTCCGACTCGTCCTCGGCGCGTATCGTAATTTCCCCCTGTCTCAGGTAGACGACTTTACCTATTTTCTGTCCGTGCGGAGCTACGCAGGCTTCCGCATTTTTTTTGGCGTTTTCGGAGGCGTCTCGCATCATTATTAATTTTATATCGGCAAAGTTGGTTAGGCTATAGGAATAATGGAAGGTTATAAAAATTCCCTCCGACGAAAGTTTAATAATTTCCTCTTTTATTTTGTTGATCTTACTCAAATCCTTTGTGCGGACTATTAACTTATCCTCCGCCTTAAAATATCTGCGCTTTTTGACGGTCTTCATTCCGGACGAAATGATTTCGCCTTCATTTTCGTACTCTTCCGTCGTATCCATTGAAGAATTTACAATTTCCTCTTCGGTTATTCCCTGACTTTTTACGAATCCTATGACTTTGTCCTTATCGGAAATGCGTTTTTTGTATAGTTCTTCCAGATTTTTTCCGGTATTAGATATTCTTATGGACATATCTCCCACGTCGGCCCGAACAATTTTTTCAGACAATCCTTTTACCTCGATTAATTCATTTCCGGCCCTCATATTTTTTGAGGAAAAATATCCAAATCCAATTAGACCGCCGGAAATAATGATGGAGGCAATAATATAAGGACGTCTCATTAGATTTCTCCATAGCTTTTGAGAAAATACTATCACAGAAAGATTAATAAAAAACTAATATTGCCAATATTATGAAAAACTCCCGTTTCCAGGAGTTTTTCGAAATAAAATTTACGACGCCTTAGTCTCTCAAAATATTAAACCCGCTGCTCCGATAAGGCGAGAAACCTTTCAGCGACAAACTTGTGCCCAGATAAGCTCTCTGCCTATTGGCGTGTTTTTTATTTGTCGACGTTTCCTTGTCTTCATACTGATCCACAACGTTCTCGTCCACTTTCAAACCGAAGAAAGCCGTATTGTATTTGACGGTAAAGCATGGATTGCTCAACCCTGGTCTTCTTGTATACTCTGCACTCAATTCCAGCCCTTTGACAGCCTCCGGAGCGTAGGTAATACTTCCGTAGGATCTTCTCTTTTCATCGTCATAGTAGAGGTAACTGCCCTCGATTGATAGCTCTGATCCTAAATCGACGACACAGGCCACCGTCAACCTTCTATCCGGAGATTTCTTATTTCTGCCGCCGAATGGGTCGTCATAGGTAATACCTCCGGCAACGGTAAACGTATAATTGTTGTTGAAGGTAGTCGTCAAACTAAGAGTGTACTCGCGCAATCTATAGACTTCGTTCCATGCTCCGTTGAAAATAAATCCAGGAGTAACCCCCCAAACTGGCTTCGAATAAAGCCGAGCGGTAATTTGCCGAGAGGAAGACGGCGGCGTTGGAAGGAAATTTATCGTTCCTGCGCTATATAGATCATATAACCTATTATATTCAGCGACAACATCTTCGCTTGCTCCGACGTCTCCAAAGCCTTTTCCCTTAGCCGCCATAAATATTTCCAGAGAAATTCCAGTTTCATTTTCCGGCAGCGAGTAAAAAATTCCAGCTCCGACAGTTCTATGAGATTTTTCATACCAACGGGCGTCGCTGTAGGCGATATTTGGAGCAATCTTGCCAAACGCTCCGGAAAATATCACGGTTCCGTCGACTAAGTAGTAATTTTCGCGAGCCTGTAAACCGACTCCAGCCGTTATATTTTCGCCGCGACTGAATCTGTAGTTTGCGCTAAGACGAGGCTTATTTTGATATCTGAGTCTATTCGGATCGTCGAGATTCCATTTATGAGCATAGACGACCGTGAAATCGAAATCGTCCTTACAGGCCGGCGGAGTTCCGTATCCACCGAAGTAATCCACTCCTACGACCTCGGATCTGCTTAGCTGATCGGTAATTTTTACGTCGACTCCTGGCAATTTAGCCTCTTCCGGAAGATCGGAAATCTTATAGACTCCAGGCCTAAGCAGTTGCACGGCGACAATCTGCTTGCCCAGCTTACATTCGACTTTGCTGAGTCTTGTGATAACAATCGGAGATCCTCCGTTGATAGTACTACCGTTTCCGCTCTGTCTAAAGATGCTTATACCGGCTCCGGACAGCGGCGTTTGAAATCCAACGGTATTTCTTGTGGTGGTATCGCCGACAACTATACGAAAATCCTTCTCTTTATCGGTGTAGACGCCCCTGGCGTAGCTTCTATAAAAATGCGCTTTATCGAGAGTATTCTCGGCGGCGCTATTTAATCTTGCCCTATCATTGTTTGTCATAGGAGAAACTACCGTAAAATTATTCCTTAAAAACGGCGTAAAAGTAAACTGACGACCGTAGTAGACGTCGCCTTCGACGACAAAATTTCCAAACGATAAAACGGGATTTAATGCGACCGCGGACGTATTCTTTGGCCCCAGCGGATAATTATTGGCTCTTTCGTGGGCGGTTTTTATATTTAGGAAACTATCGACTTTCTCAGATTCGACATTACCAACGTTCGCGCCTTTGTCTTTTGCCTCGTTTTTTTCTCCGGCAGTAGCGCAGAAGCATAAAAGCGAACCAATTGCAAAACAACTTACTCTTTTAAACATACTCACCTCACATAAATAATGCGCCTACGCTAGCACATTACCAACGCATTAGCAAAACGCCTGCCAAAATTAGGTCTTTTTCTATATAACACTGTGTCTCGTTTGACACGTTTTTATTCAAAACGCAACGGCCAAACTCTAAAATTTCACGTTATAAATAAACGCTATGCGCAAATTTATAGATCGTCCGACTTCCAATTTGTAATTATCTGCGCTCTTATCCGTTTTCATTCTGTATTCAATATCGACGCGGGACGTGCACTTATTGCATATGCTTTTTTCCACGCCCAATCCCCAAACCGGAATTAATTTTGAGATTTTAATGGATCGCATAGAATTATCAACGGAGACTCTTTTATGGACAAGCCCTAATTTTCCAAAAAATAAGGCTCCATCCGATGCGCATCCAACTCTAAAGCCGAAATATGGAGCGACGCCGTTACTTTTTATTTCCTCGTTCGCTCCTTGAAACACGCAGCGGTCATTCTGAGTTTTAGCGAAATCAATCAAGATTTCTCCACTGCAGTAAAACGGATGGGCGTTGGCCGTTTTTCCGCTTCCCAACAACAGAGATCCAAAAAAACCATTGGCTTTTGCGGATATATTTTGGATTGGAATTCCAGCTCGCGAAGTTTCTATAGTATTTTCAGAAAAACCATATCCCAAACCCGCTCCCAAATACGTTCCATTAAAAGAATCAACGTTCTGCGTCTCTTCGGCGATTACTTGCGGCGCCGTCAAAAGCGTCAATGAAAGTAGCAACTTTCTCATAATAACTCCTTCTCCAAACAATACTACTTTAAAAAGTATATAAAAATTAATAATAAAGCAATACTTTTTTATTTTCCGATTTCTGATTGCGGCAGTCTTTGCGTTAGAGTATTAAATATCGATCAAGGCGTCGATTGGATTTTTCCAGACAATTTTGGCCGACACGGCGACTATGGCCTGGGATTGACGAGAAGGAATACGCATAAGATCCTTCTGGGTCGTAACCAGTTGAGCTCCTAAAATTTCAGCTTCCCGAATCAATTTCTGCAAAACCGTTTCGGGAAACGGATAATGGTCCGGAAAGACGACCTTTTTTACGACTTCAAAATTTTTCAGAGAATTAAAAAATTTGTCCGGATATCCCAGACCGCAAAAAACCAAAATTTTTCCCTTTATCGATGAAAAATCCTGCTGAATTTCCCCGAAAAAAGCGGGACCGTCCCAGAATTTATTGAAATCGGAATTTTGACCCAAAACAATTATTCCGTCGACGTCGGATTTTATTTTTTCGAAATTCAAGCGATTAGGCCCCAACGGGAACATTTCTCCATTTCCAAGTCCCTGTTCGCCGTCTATCACCACAAGTTTCAAGTCTGGTTTTAGATATTTTTGGGTGATTCCATCGTCGAGAATAAAAAAATCGTAGTTTTCCCGCTCCGCTAATTTAGCGCTTTGGGATCTGTCTTTTCCCACGTATACCGGAACGGAATAGGACAGCAACAAAGGCTCGTCGCCCACGTCTTCATAGGAATGGATTTGATTGTCGACGCGCAGCGTTTCGTTTGACAATCTTCCAAATCCGCGACTGAGAACCGCTACTTTTTTATTTTTGAACTTCAGAATATCGCAAATAGATTGCACAACCATTGTTTTTCCGGATCCTCCGATGGTTATTCCTCCGACGGCAACGACCTTTGTTTTTGGACTTATATGGCGATAGCCTTTCCAATAATTTCTGGCGGAAACGTAGGAATAAACGGCGGCGATTGGTTTTAGAAAAATTTTTTGAAGAATACTGGGTTTTTTATACCAAAATTTTGGAGTTTGGAAAAAAATCATTAATTTTACAACTGTTCACATTCCCTTGGAATTAATACTCTAACTAGGCATAGAGCTAGAAACGAGAAAAACATACTGTAGATGAACGAGTACATACTTCCGAAATTATCCCAAATTCTACCGGCTATCGAGGAGGCGGTCAAGTAGGCCACTCCGAGCATGAGCGAGTATATTCCGATTGCGGTGGCTCTCAGGTGAAAATCTACTCGTTCGCTGATCAGAGACAGGAACAAGCCCTGTATGGCGGTCATTTGTCCGCCCCATAGAAAGGCGCCGAGGTATACGTTAATAATCGGATAGTTTTTCATAAACGGCGCCATTATAAAAGAAATATTGGCAACGATCATGAGAATCATGCATACGACGATAAGTCTTCCTTTTCCATACTTATCCGCTAGAACTCCGATGGGAAACGACAGTAACACCTGACCAACGCTGATAAACGAGCTTGCCGTTCCGGATAAAGTCGTGCTCAAGAAATTGTTGGCGTAGATGGGAAACATATGCTCCGTAAAATGTCCCATTTCAAAAATCAGAGCCAGTAGAATTATTTTCCAAAATTGGGAGTCGAGCGATTTTAGGTATTTTTTCTTAAACGGATTTTCCGGAGCGACTTTTTTCTCTGGAATTTGAGCTAATTCCCGAGGAGTTTTTACTCCGTTCAAACAGATTATTGCGATAATAACTGGAATTATTGCGCACCAGAAGACAAATCTATAGTCGTTGCCGCTGGTATACATGATATGTACGGCTATCAGCGTGCCGGAAAGACTGCCGATTGTTTTCATGGATCTGCTGAATCCAAACGATCTTCCGCGATATTTTTTAGGACTTAGGTCCGCAATTAACGCGTCTCTTGGAGTTGCCTGTACGCCGTTGCCGACTCTTTCCGCCGATTGCACGAACATTACCACCCACCAACTGTTAACGACGGCGAGAAAGGATCTGGCGAAAAGCGTTATGAAGCATCCGACATACAAGATTATCTTTCTTTCCTTCAGGAAATCGCTAACGGGACCCGCAAAAACGCGCGTTACGAAGGAAAGACATTCGACTATTCCGTCCAGGAGAGTAATATCCGAGGCAGTGGCCCCAAGTTCGTTTTTCAAAAACAAACTCAGTTGACTATAAACCATTGTCGTTGCGACGCCAAGAAAAAGTCCAAATAAAGAAACTGCAAAAACACCGCGGGGAAGATTTCTAAGCGCAAAAAAAAAGCCGTCTTTAGAGTAGTTATTTTCAAAATTTAAGGCTTGGTTCTGCGAGTCGTTGGAGCTGTCAGTCTCTACTTTCCCAAAGGGCGATTTCGCCATTGGCGTCTCCTCAATATGATTCCATGGCTTTATACAATAGATGGAGAAAAAAGTCCAATGAAAAAGCTCCGCTTCGCCGAAACTTCTCTATGATTTTATAAAAATACATTTATATTTTGTATCAATTATTGGAAAAAACCATGGCGACCGCGATTAAGAATCGTAAAAAATTCTTAAGCATCAATGAAAAAGCAAAAAACGTCGATTGAAAACTCGCCGCCCTCGAAATTGTTGGGAAAAAAGATTTGTTCGTCGAAATGGCGCGTCCGAGAGGATTCGAACCTCCGACCTTCTCCTCCGGAGGGAGACGCTCTATCCAGCTGAGCTACGAACGCGTTCGTCGATCATATCTACTCCGCCGACCAAAGGCAATTGGGTTTCTGACGAAACGGTTCAATACCATTGCCGCCGACTGAGTCGTTGCGCCGGAAAATTCTGGTGCCGCCGGTGAGAATCGAACTCACGACCCCATCCTTACCAAGGATGTGCTCTACCACTGAGCCACGGCGGCCTAAAAATTCACCGTAATTTAGCATATCATTTTTTTATTTGAAAGTGGCGAATTACCGAAGATCGTCCGGTAAATATAGAAAACTAATCCAAGAGACTCTAATTACTTAGGGTTTTAACAGGGAAATTTATCAGGATAGGTTTCGTTAGGAAATTTTAATTTATTTGGAATAGCTGTATAACTCTTAGAGTTTCAGAGAAAAAGGATTTATACAGCATGATAGAATATAACATTCCGACCGATGCATTTCAAAA
>JAISMI010000055.1 GCA_031276835.1 Holosporaceae bacterium
TAAAAGTTTCGCCAATAAAGCTCAGAAATTTATTTTTTAGATTCTGCAGAAAATCCAACTTGTGGAAATACTGGGGCGCGTCGACTTCCTGTCCGTTGGGAACATATATGGAGGCGACAAAAACGCCTCCGGTGAACGCCTCTATATATCTGGCTTCCTCGGAAAAGTCGCTGCGCACTTCTTCCAGACAATGTTTAGAGCAGATGGCGACGCCGTTTCTTCCCTTTTGTCCCTTAATCGCCACGTTATACCCGAGATCTTCGAAATACTCCATGGGAAACAGCGGATCATCTACGCGGGTTTCCTGCAGCAGAAAAATATCTGGATTTTCTTGTTTGGCCACCTCTAAAAAATTCTCAATTCGCGCTCTAATGGAGTTCACATTCCAGGATATTATTTTCATATGCATTCCGTTATAGTTGCTTTTATATATCACAGATATTCTATATAATGAAGCAACGATTTTTAAGGACAAAAATATGCAAAATTTTCCAGCGGGATTATCAAAAGCGGAAATCGATAGGGTAAGAAACGAGCTGCAAACAAAAACGGCCCGATTAACTTCTCCGGAGTTGGAAGAAATTCTCTACAAACCGTTTCCTGTGCTGGATCATGGATTTATTCGGGTGACGGATTACATGGGAACGGACGCGTCGATAGTCCAAGCGGCTCGAGTTTCCTACGGAGTCGGCACGAAAAAAGTTCAAGAGGATCAAAGTCTGATAAATTATCTCATGAGGCATCAGCATACGACTCCATTTGAAATGTGCGAAATTAAGCTGCATATAAAATTGCCGATATTTGTTGCTCGCCATTGGTTGCGACATCGCACCGCAAGCGTGAACGAGTACTCTGCCAGATATTCGATTTTAAGCGGCGAATTTTATCTTCCGGAAATTTCTCAATTGGCTCAACAATCGGAAACGAACAAACAGGGAAAGTCTTCTCGGGAATTTAATCGCGCCGACGCGGACGAGGTCGTTAATATTTTGGAAAAATTCTGCGAAGACGCCCGTGAAAGCTACTCCCATATGCTAAATGATTTGTCCTTAGCTCGAGAACTTGCGAGAATTGTTTTACCGGTCGCCGTCTACACGGAGATGTATTGGAAAATCGATCTGCACAATCTTATGCACTTTTTAAAACTCAGATCGAGTCCCAACGCCCAGTACGAAATAAGATGCTATGCCAATATAATTCTGGAAATTCTAAAAAAGTGGCTGCCTTTTACCTATGAGGCCTTTGTCAATTATAAACAAGACGCCGTTTTTGTATCCAAAAAATCCGCCGATCTTATAAAGCGCATGCTGAGGGGCGAAAAAATTGTTTGGGAAGAAAGCGGCTTGAGTAAAGGCGAATGGCAGGAGTTTAAAACGACATTCGAACTTAAGGATTAAAGATGCTGGTTTGTCCTTCCATGCTTTCCGCGAATTCGACGAAACTTGGCGAAGAACTGATAAATTTAGAAAAATCCGGAGCGGACTCCATCCATTGGGACGTTATGGACGGCTCGTTTGTGGAGGCTATTACGTTTGGTCATCATGTTATTGCCGATCATCGGAAATTGTCTAATTTGCGATTTGACGTTCATTTAATGGTGGAGAATCCGGAAAAACATATGGAAAATTTTGCGCAAGCCGGAGCCGACGTCATTATTGTGCATCCGGAGGCTTGCGGACGTCTGCATAGCGCCGTCGACCGAATAAAATCCATTGGTCTTAAGTCGGGAGTCGCCTTAAATCCGGCGACGCCCGTCGACGTTTTGAAATATTGTGTCGACGAGCTCGATATGGTTTTAGTTATGGGCGTAAATCCTGGAAGTTCCGGCCAGAGTTTTATCGAGTCGCAGCTCAAAAAAATCGCCCAACTAGGCTCGATTTTGCCTCCGTCGGCGGAAATCTGCGTGGACGGCGGCATGAACGATCAAACCGTAAAAGAATGCGCAAAATGCGGAGCAAACAGCGTCGTTTCCGGATCATATATATTTAAAAACTCCGATTATGCCGCCGCCATAGCAAAACTTAAGGAAAATAGCCGCTAAAAATTTCAAGTCGCGCGATCGAAGAAGCGATACATTTTTATGCAAAAAACGCAATTTTATCAATTAATTGATCGTTGCCGTCGTCGTACGGCTGTGATACAAAAACTTATGATCGCGCCGCTAATAACGGATCCAATTTTTAGTTTTTCCGGATCGCCGCATCGCCATATTTCTCGCAATAACGAAAATATTTATTTATGGATTCTCGACTTCTTTAGCGATAACAAGGCGGGCCAATTCACCGTTGAATGACGATCAGCATATGTTTTTTCTTTCCGCAAGAAATCTTCAGCGCGTCGTCGACGGACAAATCCGGAGGAATTTTGTAATCTTCAGCTATTGGGCGACCGTTCACATATACTCCATTACTGCGGAGCAAACGTTTGGCGTCTCCTCTGCTGGCGCACATTCCCCCTTCGACCATGACGTCTACGACGGAAGTGTTTTCTAAGTTGGCTTTTTTCAGATAATATTTGGGAATGGACGTCAGAGAAGTTAGATTATCCTCCGAACCTCCGAATATTCCAGTCGCCGTACGGTGAATCTCCCCCAAAGAATCTCTTCCGTGAGTAATGGCGGTTACCTCGTCCGCCAAAAGCTTTTTAATTTCGTTAAGTTCCTGTCCTTTGATGGATTCCATTTTTTTTATTTGTTCAACTTCAATATCCGTGAACAAATACAGCAACTTAATTACGTCGGCGTCGTCTACGTTTCTCCAATATTGCCAGAAATCGTACGGAGATAGCATATCCCTAGACAGCCAGACGGCGCCGTTGGCCGTTTTTCCCATCTTTTGGCCGCTACTGGCGACGAGGAGAGGATTGGTGAATCCAAACGCTTCCTTTCCCAGCGTCTTTTTTATCAATTCGACTCCGCAAACTATATTGCCCCACTGGTCTTGTCCGCCAAATTGGATGCGGCAGTTTTTTTCGCCGCACAATTTGTAGAAGTCATAGGCCTGCAGGATCATGTAATTGAATTCGAGAAAACTCAAAGAGTCGTTGGCGGTCAACTTTGCCTTTACCGATTCAAATCCGATCATGCGATTAATGGAGAAGAACTTGCCAATTTCCCGCAAAAACGGGATATATTCCAACCGATCCAACCAATCGGCGTTGTTCACCATAATGGCGCTGGATTTGTCGTTTCCGAATGTTAAAAATGGCCGAAGACAGTATTTTATCCCCTCCAAATTAGCGTTAATTTCTTCGTCCGTCAGAAGGGGACGGGTTGTATTTTTGAAGGATGGATCTCCGATTTTCGTCGTTCCGCCTCCGGCTAATACCACCGGCCTGTGCCCATGTTTTTGAAATAGTCGCAGCAGGAATATTGGAATTAGATGTCCAACGTGGAGACTTTTGGCTGTGATGTCAAATCCCAAATAACCGAGCCTTCCTTTGACGGTTAAAAATTCGTCCATCTCTTCGATATTGGTCGACTGGTAGAAAAACCCGCGCTCCGCAGCTTCGTTTAAGAAAGAAGATTTATATTTCACGATACCACCTTTAATATGAAAAATTACGTTCGCCAATTACATATTTACCGCACTCTTAATATATTTTGCGTTCAGATATTCCGTAACGTAATTTTTTATCGTATCCAAATGGCCTTGAAAAGAGTGATCGCAATCCGGAACGACGCGATAATCTATTTTTATGCCTTTTTGGGAGTTCAGTTTTTCGACCAGTTTATTGACGTTCTCTACCGGACATACGAGGTCGTTTGCTCCGTTTATTATCATGCCCGAAACTGGACACGGCGCCAAAAATGAAAAATCATACAGATTTGTCGGCGGACACACGGAGACAAATCCAGCGATTTCCGGACGTCTCATTAACAACTGCATGCCAATGAGCGCTCCGAAAGAAAATCCGGCGATCCACAACGGACGCTCGCCCTGGTTTACGGATTGTATCCAGTCTAGGACGGCGGCCGTATCCGTCAGTTCTCCTTCGCCCTTATCGTGTACTCCTTCTGATTTTCCTACGCCTCTAAAATTAAATCTTATGGCGGAAAATCCATTTTCCACAAAGGCGTTATAAAGAGCGACGGTGACGCGGTTGTTCATCGTGCCTCCTTGTAGCGGATTCGGATGTAGAACCATCACCAATGGCGCGTTGACATTTCTGCTGTGGTGATATCTTGCTTCGATTCTTCCCGCATGTCCCATTAGGACTATTTCTGGCATTTTTATCTCCTGTCATTTTATATAGCTAATCCATGCTATCAAATAGTATCTTTTTTATTATTTCACAAGTATTTTTTGGAAAAAATCAAAAAAGTTTTGATGGAAAGTAAATACCATAGTATTGTGCATTGATCGACGTGCGAAATTTATAATTTCTTTCGTTTTGTTAATGGTTTTTTCAGATTTTTGCATAATTATGAGAAAGATACTATGAGGATGAACCGTATGCATAGCGCCAACACTATAGGAAAGGATTATTTCAAGAATAAGAAAGTTCTTGTTCGAGTAGATTTCAACGTTCCCCTGGAGAACGGAACGGTGCAGGACGGTTCCCGCATAAGAAACGCATTGCCTACGGTGAAATTTCTGCAAAACGCCGGCGCGAAGATAATATTGATCTCGCATTTGGGTAAAGCGACCGAGTCCAATTCCGAACAGAGTTTGAGGGTTGTCGCCGACGAGGTTGCAAAAATATACGATTCGAAAATTGTTTTTGTCGACGATTGTTTGAGTAAAAATGCGGCCGCCATAGTCGACGAATCTGCCGCGGACGACATTATATTAATGGAAAATCTGAGATTTCATCCGGAAGAGGAAAAATGCGATCCTAAATTCGCCAAATGTCTGGCGGGGTTGGCGGATTTTTATATCAACGAGGCTTTTTCCGTATCTCATCGTAAACATGCGTCTATTTTCGAGATTCCGCAATTTTTGCCCCATGCGTTTGGATTATCATTTCAGAAAGAAATACAAACGGTGGACAATTTTTTCTGCAACGCTCCGTCTCCCAAAATGTGCATCATCGGAGGCGCAAAATTATCGACGAAAATTACTCTGCTAAAGAATTTAGTGAAAAAAGTTGATAAGTTGGCGCTCGGCGGAGGAATAGCCGGCGCGTTTTTATCGTTTTTAGGAAATTCTTCTTTGAAAATTTTTAACCCCAGGGAATACGAAAAAGACGTGGCGGAAATTGTTGATAACGCTCGGAAATACAATTGCGAATTAATTTTGCCAATAGATTTTTCCGCTCTGATTAGCGAATCGGGACTGTTTCATCATACGATTATTTCCTCCGAAAGCAACGGAGCCACCATTTTCGACATAGGCCCGCATTCGGTGGAGTTATTTCGACGGCATTTGGAGGAAAGTAAAATTATTTTGTGGAACGGTCCGGTCGGACTATTTGAAAAGGCTCCGTTTGATTTTGGAACCATGTCGATCGCCAAAGACGTGGCGCGGTTGACGAAGGCTGGAAAACTGATATCCATCCTCGGAGGAGGAGATACCAGATTTGCTATGAATAAATTCCAGGTGATCGACGAATTATCCTACGTCTCTACGGCCGGAGGAGCGTTTTTGTCCTATATAGAGGGTACGGAACTGCCAGGAATTGTAGCCATGAAAAATCCCTACGTTTTACAGTAACCCGCAGATTTTAAACGATTTTATCCATGTCCGTCTGGATGACTTTTATCTGATGAAACGTTTTTTTCTTTAAAAATTTATTTACGGCGTCCAGAATTTTACAGGCCTCGTGTTGGATTTCCAATCCGCGTCCTTTTATGGTTTTCAGCGCGAGGACTTTGTGTTTCCCGAGGTTTATGGCCTTATGCGGAACGCAAATCGACGCCGTGTCTTGGCCGACGACAGCCGTCCAATCGGAAAATATCTCCAGGTAATCCGGTTTATTGGAGGCTCTTCGAATTATGTCTTCGACTATGTTGGCGATCGCAAGAGGAGATTGTGAACGATTCATGGTACTTCCTAATCAAAAAGCAAATATTTTCGTCCGCGCATTTTTTTCAGAGCTCCTTTAGAGGGAGAGACCAAAATGCACCAGGCGCTTTTATTCCATACGTAAACGTCGTCCTCGGAGTTGCCGGCGTAAATAAATCCATTTTCGCCGAAAATGGTCGTCAAGGTTTGCGCCTTGGCCTCCGCCCGCAGATTGACGCAATCCGTACTGGCGAATACGCCGTCGAAAATTCCCAAATAATCCGCTATCTTACGAGCGTAAATTTGATTGCAGGCCGTCGCCAGAAAAATTTTATGTCCTTCTTTTTTCTTTTTCTCAATGAATTCTAAAAATTTTTCATTGTATTTCAAAGAAGACGGGTCCAGTTGGACTAGTTCCGCGAGTTTTTGTTTTAGGCAAGCCCATCCCTGCATTAGCCAGAATAACGTATTAAATATATTAAGCGGGCTCCATCCGATATAGATCTTTAACGCTTTAGCGGTGACGTCTTCCTTCAGAAGAGTTCCGTCGAGATCTACGCAGATGGGGACAAGCCGATTCATGCTTTTTTGGACACGCTTACCATCGCCGGCCGTAGTAGACGACTGTGGTGAGTATATCCGGCTTGAAATACCTTTATGATTGATCCGACCTTGTGATTCGGACTGTCTAATTCGCACATGGCTTGATGATACTCCGGATTGAATACGTCTCCTTCGCCGACTTCTATTTTGGCGACGCCGTGCTTTTTAAATATGGAAATCCATTCTTTTTCACAGAGCGAAATTCCATCAAAAAGGGCCTTCAGATTAGGGTCGGACTTGATTTTTTCTTTTACGCCGGCGGAATTTTCATAAATTCTCTCGAAGTTATCCAAAATCGTCAGTAGATCCTTTGCGAATTTAGCGTTGGAGTACTTTATGCCGTCCTCTTTTTCCTTTTCCAATCTTTTTCTTAGATTTTCCGACTCGGCCGCTTGGCGCAGAATGGCGTCTTTCAGTTTGTTGACCTCGTCTTCCAATTTTTGGATGAGATCATTCTGTTCGGTCGTTTCGTTTGCCGTTTTCTCCTCAGAATTTTCATTCGCAATTTTGTCGGACTGGTTTTTATCTTCTTCCATATAAATCTCCAATGGCATAAAATCTTTTGGAATATTATTAAAGAAAATGCTGCAACGCAAGCATTCTTATATCTCCGACCATTTTTGTTTTACCGGACGAGGCCGTCTATTTTCGTCGAGGGCGACCATAACAAACGTTCCCTTAACGGCGTGCAGCTCTTCGCTCTGACCTTTTCTCCGGATGGTTACATATATGTTCAGAGTTATTGACGTATTTCCGATTTTTTCCACCTCCGCATAGACGGAAACTTCGTCTCCAACGAAAATTGGCGTATCGAAGACGATATCTTTTATTGCCTTTGTGGCAATACTCCCCCTCGCCAGTCTTGCGGCGATACTTCCGGCGGCAATGTCCATTAGCGACAGGATCCATCCTCCAAAAATGTCTCCCCATGGATTAGTATCCGCTGGAACGGCGATTGTTCTGGAAACAAGAACCCTCTCTTTATCCGACATAATTGTTACCCTTTCGTTATTCCCATACCCTTATATATTGTCTTTAAATCAAAAAGTCAAGAAGAATTGATAAATTATCCAAAAACTGACCAACTAAGAAGACTTTTCTATCTGTTGTGGAGCTCTTTTGGGATAATTGGCATTAATATCTATAACCCGAACGCTGCTCGGATTTGTTATTCTTATTAGATTGATGTGCAGCAGCCCGTTATCAAAATCTGCGCCCTTCACTTCAACTCCGTCGGCCAGCACAAAGGTCTTCATGAATTGCCGCGTCGCGATGCCCCTGTATATGTATACGGCTTTGGAGTCGGTTTCCTGTTTGCCTCTGATGGTTAATTGATTGTTTTCCAAGGAAATATGTATACTTTCCGCCCGAAATCCAGCGAGGGCCAAAGTAATCCTAAAGCCGTGTTCTCCGATTTGCTCAATATTGTATGGCGGATATGAATCGTCTTGAGCCTTTGAAAGGGAATCGACTAATCTTTCAAAACGTTCAAATCCTAAAAACAAAGGACTGCTAAACAATGAAATTCTATCATCCATTTTTCATACCTCAACCTATCATTATAATTATACATCAAAAAATCTTAAATCTCAATTTCTGAGACCATAATATCGTTGATTACAGTTGTGGGGCGCGGAAAAGAGTAACTCAGGGGCGTAGAGTCGTACGCAATTCTCAATATTCGTCAATTCCGTCCCAGTAAAACGGCTTTAATCCGAGTTCTACGCGCTTTCTGTTGGCGAAAACCAGGATATTATTAAAAGAGCAAATTTTATTTTTTAGGATAAATCGCGACTTGGCTATTCGTTTTATTTCAATATTCTCTGATCGAAGCCAGTCTATTATTTCGTTTTCGTTGCGTCCATTATTTTTTAAAGGCGCCGCCTCTTTATCGACGACGTATTTTTTGGATAAAATCGGATTTCCAAGTTCTTCCAGAAACGTAATCGCCTTGCGAATGTCGTCGGTGATTATATTTTGAATAAGTTTCAGCCGATTAATTTTGATTTTTTTCCTTTTCAGCGGATAGTAGGTTTTTACGCGACTATGTGATTTGTACATATACAATTTTGCTTTAGACAATTTCCCTTTTTTGCCATTGTGTATTTTACACAATTTCGGTTTGTCTGATGCGATCAACATATTGTTTTTTAAGGTTTTCATGTTCAACCCCTTGCTGATGCATTTTAGTTCCAAACGCACAACACAACAAAAACATATGTTTTTCAATGAATAACACATTTATAGTATGCTTAAAAAAAATATTTTTTCAACATATATTTTGATTTTATTTTAAATATCAAAAAATTAGGATTTTCAATGAAATATTGAAGTTGTAATTTTAATATATTTTAGAATATTTTTTGCTTTTTGGGGGTAGACTTTATTTTTGTCGTTTGGTATATAATAAATACATAATTATTAAAGAGGGGTTAGTATGGCGAGACAAAGTTTAAGTCCCATGAAAGAGATCGATTTTAATGATCCAAATCCAATGGACATGGGCATGAGGGAGAGAGTTGGCAGAAAAAGAAAAGACGCTCCCATGACGCATTTGAAATATCTTCGCAAGAGAAGCGGATACACGCTGGAGACGCTGTCGGAAATCACGAGTATTTCGATTTCATATCTTTCCCGTTTAGAATCCGGATCGAGAAGGCTAAACACCGACCTTATTCGGAGATTGTCCCATGCGTTTAGGTGCGAGCCGGCGGAACTTCTGCAGGAGGTTTCCCACGAGAGCAGATTGGTTTCTCCAATTGAATTCAGCAGAAATAGAAGATTAGACATGATGTCTCGCGAAAACAGCATGCCTCTATATTGCGTGGCCCAAGACAATGAAGACGCGTCAAAGTTGGTCATAAGAATTTGTTCTCCTGCGGAATGGAGACAGCGTCCGCCTGAGTTGTCGTTCAAAAACGAATTACTAGCCGTCAAGGCTGGGCCTTATTTCATGCCTCATTTTAGCGCTTCTTCCACATTGTACCTGGAGCCGTCCAGTAATTTGATTCCGGAATCGATCGTAGTGGTTCTTAACAAGGGCGCGATTATGATCAAGAAAATATGGAGCGTGACTCCAACGACGTTACAGCTGTGCGACATATCGGATATAGAACTCCTAAAGGAGGGCAAAATATCCGCCAATAAGCTAATGGAAGTCGATCGCAACAGCATAGACATCGTTTATAAGGTCGTTGGATATTCTGATTTCAATCTTGCCTAGACATAGGGATTAAAATAAACTTTTATAAAGATAAAGGCGGATTTATTCCGCCTTTTTTGTAGATTCGTTCGTTGGGGAAACTCTGAGTTCAAATTTTTATTTTAGGACGTGCGGCGGATTTGAAAAATGCGCGCGCACGCCGGAATATTTATTCAGCATAATTTAAAAAACGGCGCTTTTTCAAGGAAAAGATACTCTCAAAACGTTGCGGCGACGCTGTTTTATGGGAACGCGTCGATAGTTTCCGCATATTGGTCGTTTGAAAAATAAAAAGACGGGATCTGTTCGTCGACGTTCCTTTGTCGTCTAGGGGAAAATAATTTGTTAATGGCGATTGCCGCGGAGCAAGCGCATTTTGAGGAATTGCGTCGAGTAAAATAATTGAAAAAATTAACAAAAAATTTACGATTTATTGATATCTTAATTAACCATTGGGGGCAAATCGCGAGCTGCATTGAGCAGATGTTGCAACTTTAATTGAGTTTTTCGGCGGCGGTTTGGGATTTTTTCAAAAATACCATTTATTTATTGGTGATATTAGCTTTACTTAATAAATATTTTATTTATATTGTATGTTGGCATGCTTTTGGGGATAATTATGGATTCTATTGTAATCGTCGCAGCTGCAAGGACTCCTCTGGGAGCTTTTGGCGGAAAATTTAAGTCGACGTCCGCCGTGGAGCTTGGAAAAACCGCCGTAAGAAAAGTCGTGGAGAATTATAACGTAAAAATTGACGGCGTCTACATGGGATGCGTCCTATCCGCCGGCCTTGGGCAGTCGGCCGCTCGCCAGGTCGCCATTGGCGCCGGATTAAGCGAATCGGCGAATTGCGTAAATGTGAATAAGGTTTGCGGATCCGGCATGGCCGCCCTTATGCTGGCGAGAAACGCCATTACGGCCGGAGAAAACGACGTGCTCGTTGTAGGAGGAATGGACAGCATGACCAACGCTCCCTATCTACTGGAAAGGGCGCGCTTTGGATATCGCTTTGGAGACGGAAAAATCATAGATCACATTGTAAAAGACGGACTTCTGGACGCCTATGAAAATTGCGTTATGGGATACTACGCCGAGGACGCGGTTTCCGCCTACTCTTTTACTCGAGAAGATCAGGACGAATATACCATAAAATCTTTTCTGAAGGCGCGAAAAGCGACTGAAGAAGGGCGTTTCCGTGAAGAAATCGTACCGGTGACCCTGAAAGATAAAAAGGGCGACGTCGTAGCGGATACGGATGAAATTCCTTTTTCCGTAGATCTGGAAAAAATGGCCCGTCTGAAACCGGCCTTTCGTGAAAACGGAACTATAACGGCCGCTTCCGCCAGTTCTTTGTCGGACGGCGCGGCGGCGATGCTGATAATGAGAGAATCTCAGGCCAATAGAATGGGATTGATCCCTTTGGCGCGCATAGCGGCTCAGAGTAGTTTTTCCCAGTCTCCGAAATTATTTGCCACCTCTCCGATTGGCGCGATCAATCGGGTTTTGGAGAAGTCGGGATGGTCCATTGGCGAAGTCGATTTATTCGAGATTAACGAGGCGTTTGCCGTTGTCGCCATGGCCGCCATTCGGGAATTTTCCATAGATCCGGAGAAGGTGAATGTGTTCGGAGGAGCCTGCGCGCTAGGACACCCGATCGGAGCAAGCGGAGCGCGCATCGTCGTTACTCTTCTCAATGCAATGGAATTCAATGGGGCGAAGAAAGGACTGGCAACACTCTGCGTTGGCGGCGGCGAAGGAGTCGCCATGACCTTTGAAAAATTCTAGGCAGAGTTTATAAACTACTTTACTGCGTCTGATTTTTCAGGTTATTGTACCGTTTTAAATCAAACGGGGCTAATATTTTAAATTCAATAAAATACTGGGCGGTTTGTAAACAATCCCTAAAATTCTATCCAAGCAAGGAAATTCCGCGAAGTTTAGCCGATCTTGACTTCGGATTGAATAATATCTCGTCGCGGGACGGAACGATTGGTTTTTTGGTTAGCAATTTAAATTTTATAGGATTTTTCGGAGACGCCAAATTTTTAAAGAATAATTTCACGATGCGATCCTCCAACGAATGAAAACTAACGACGATGATTTTTCCGTTGGGTTTCAATAAATCAATGGAATCCCGCAGCGCTTTTTTTAATTCCTCCAATTCGTCGTTGACCAAAATTCTCAGAGCTTGAAATGTTTTTGTCGCCGGATCTTTTTTCCCAGTTCTTCTTGCGCAGGAGCGAATTACGTTGGCCAAATCTTCGGTATTATGTATTCTCCCAAGATTTAATTTTATGTTTTTGGCTATACGTCTGGAAAAGCGTTCTTCTCCAAATTCATAGATGATATTCGCCAAACTTTTTTCGGAGTATTTGCGGATGACGTCCAGCGCCGTTTCGTCGCACAATCCCATGCCCATATCGATTGGTCCGGCAAGATTAAATGAGAATCCTCTGGACGGATCTGCGAGTTGGAAATTGGAAACGCCCAAATCCAGCGCTACTCCGTCGAGTTTTTCCGTCGCGATTGATTTTATATCGCTGAATTTTGCGCAGAAAAAATCAAATCTTTTCTGATAGTTATTTTTGAATTGCCGAGCTATGGTTTTTACGTACGGATCCCGATCCGAGGCGATCACGCGGCAATTGGCGGCGTCTAGGATTGCTTTTGCGTAGCCGCCGCCGCCGAAAGTTCCGTCGTAGTAGGTTCCTCCGTCTTTTGGAGACAGCATCTGCACCGCTTCTTTTAGTAAAACTGAAATATGTTCGGACATTTTAATTCATCATAACAGATAGGAAATTATTACAAAAATCGGCAGTAAAATTGCGAACGACCATCCCATGTATCCCAAAAACGAAGGGACTTTTATGCCGTAGTCGGCGGAGACGGATCTCGCTATTAAATTGGGAGCGTTTCCAATGTAGGTTAGGGCGCCCATAAACACCGTAGAAATGGAAAATGCCGTTAAAATATTGGATTTTGCCGTCATAAGTACGTTGGGGTCTCCGGAGGTTAAATGAAAAAAGATTAAAAATGTCGGAGCGTTATCCAAAATGGACGATAATATTCCGCTGACCCAGAAACATCTGGCGGCAACGAATTCGCCGTTGGGCGCTATCCATTCAAACAGGCGGTAAAACTCTCCATTAGCTCCCTGACGCAGGATATTAATAACAGGAGCGACGGTTATGAAAATTCCGGCAAATAATTCCGCCACTTCTTTTATCGGAACAAAGGAAAAGGAATTTTTTTCGCGAATTTGCGATGGAGTAATCTTTAATGAAATCAAGGAGATAGCCAAAAGTAAAATATTTCTTAATAGGGATGCGTAGGAAAAATTTTCATTGAAGAGATTGAACTCTCCCTGAAAATTGCAAAAAATTACTGCAAGCAAGACTCCGCCTATCAGCGCGATATTGCCGTAGCCTTTGATCGTCAAAATCGGCTCGTTTTCTCGACGGTTGTAAACGCCCCGATCTATTCGGAAAAAAAAGGAATCCATTAGGAAAAATATCAGACACAGCGCGAGGGTCGCGCCGCATAAGATTGGATATAGACGTTTGACGAACCAGAAAAAATCTATTCCCTTGAGAAATCCTATGAACAGCGGAGGGTCTCCCAGCGGAGAGGCGGCTCCGCCGATATTTGCCACCAGAATTATAAAAAATACCATCAGGTGAGCGGAGTGTTTGCGGCCGGAGTTGGCCCGTAGGAAAGGGCGAATCAACAGAGCCGCCGCTCCGGTCGTTCCTATCCATCCGGCGACGACGCTTCCGCACAACAGAAATCCGGTGTTGAAAAGCGGGCCGTATCCTCGGGGAAAATCCACAAAAATTCCCCCAGAAACAACGTATAAGGTGGAAATCAAAATGATAAACGGAATGTACTCGGCAAATATCGGCTCGAAAACGGCTTCGAAAATTTTTGACGCGCCAAAAAAAAGAAAAACAAACAATAAATAGGCGATGGTCCAAAATAACGGCGTGTAGCAGGAGTACTTTTCCCAAAATTTCGGACATGTTAACGGCAGAAACGACGTCGAAAGAATTATTCCCAAAAAAGGAACGGACCATAGGGCGCTTGTAAATTCCATTTTGTATTACCGTGTTGCATGGAGACGCATAATACCATCATTATTTGTTTTTCGAAACTGAGAAGTTATTGTTTTTGCCGGTACAAAATGCAATTGAATATCTGAAATATCGATAATCTAACCGGTGCAATTTTTATATTACCAATATATACTGTAGCGTATCGGGTTTTTTGTATCGGGACAATAATTGTGCTTACTTCGTCGGAGTTGATTAGTTTAGTTAAAGAATACGATCCAAACGCAAATGCGGATCTGCTGCGGAGAGCGTATGTGTTTGCCATGGAAGCTCATGGGATTCAAAAAAGGGCGTCCGGATCTCCGTATTTTTATCATCCGGCGGAGGTGGCGCGTTTCCTAGCGGAGTTAAGACTCGACGTGCAAACCGTCGTTACCGGTCTGCTGCACGACGTTCTGGAGGACACCAAAGTTAGTTTCGAGGAATTGGAGGAAATTTTCGGAGCGGAAATTGCCTTTTTGGTAGACGGCGTTACGAAATTATCGAAAATTAATTACACTTCCTCAAAAATTCATCAGGCGGAGAATTTTAGAAAATTTCTTTTGGCCATATCGCAGGATATTCGGGTACTCATTGTGAAACTTGTCGACCGCCTAAACAACATGCGCACTCTAAATTACGTGGCCTCCATAGAGAAAAGAAAAAGGGTCGCTCTGGAGACTCTGGAGATCTACGCTCCTCTGGCCGAACGTATCGGCATGAACGTCATAAAGGACGAAATGGAGGATCTTGCCTTCTATAATCTACATCCGAACGAGTATAGCGCCATTGCGCTTCGACTGGATCAGATCAGAAATAAAGATAATAATTTCGTTCAGAATACCGTACTGGAGCTGAAAAAAGTATTCAAAGATTCCGGTATCTCCGTTAATATAAGCGGTCGGGAGAAAAAGATTTATTCCGTATGGAAAAAGATGCAAACGCGCAACATTTCGCTGGAGCAAATTAACGACATCGTCGCGTTTCGAGTGATTGTTGACACCGTGGAGCAGTGCTACATGTCTCTGGGCGTGATTCATACGCATTTTCAAATTATGCCTGGCAGATTCAAGGACTACATAAGTATTCCGAAGTTGAACAATTACCGTTCGTTGCATACGACGGTAATTGGCCCTCTAAAACAAGCTATAGAGGTTCAAATCAAAACTGAAGAAATGCATCGTATCGCGGACGAAGGCGTTGCCGCCCACTGGTCCTATAAAAACGACGAGGTCATGGCCCACAAGGACGACACAAAAAATTACGGATGGATCAAAAGTCTACTTACCATTCTTCAAAATTCCGGAAATCCGGAGGAAGTGATAGATCATTCCAAACTTGAAATGTTCGAAAACGAAGTTTTCTGCTTTACTCCCAACGGAGATCTAATTACGCTGCCGCGCGGAGCCACCGCCGTTGATTTCGCCTACGAAATTCATACGGATATCGGCAATACGTGCATCGGCGTGAAAATTAACGGGAAAATGGTGCCGCTCAAGACCACTCTGAGAAATGGCGATCAGGTGGATATAATTACGTCGCCCTATCAGCATCCAGAGGCGGCGTGGGAGAGATTTGTCATTACCGGCAAAGCAAAAGCCTGCATAAAAAAATTCATAAAAGCGCAGGAAAAGGCGGAATTTACGGCTCTTGGATTGCAGTTGACGAGATATGTTTTTTCCTCCACCGATATTTATTTCAGCGAAGATTTAATAGATATAAAGAAGTTTTCCTGCGATTCCATCGGTAAATTTTATTACAATGTCGGAAAGGGGATTATCGGCGTTAATACCATTCGGATGGCGATTCCGGAGGCTGAAAATCATATGATCATCAATGAAAACGCCATATGTCTAATAGATTTTACTCCTGGAATTGCCGTACATTTTGCCGAGTGCTGTCATCCTATTTTAGGCGACAAAATCATAGGCGTTTTAGTTCCGCAAAAAGGAATTATGGTGCACATAACCAGCTGCGATTGCATTGAAAGGGGCGGCAACGTCTTCATAAAAGTAAAATGGAATCAGGACGACGAAATGGACGCCACGTTTATCGCAAGGTTGCGCATTGTAATCCTGAATGAAACGGAAAGTTTCGCCATCATCACTAATATTATCAGTTCCAATGAAGCAAGCATAACCAATTTAAAGGTCGAACATCGATCCACCGATTTTTTTGATTTGCTGGTGGACGTCAAAGTAAGAGACGTGGTTCATCTTGGAGAGGTGCAGGCCGCTCTTCGGACCTGCTCCAGCGTGAGATCCGTTCGAAGACTCTAAAAGACGTGTTTATGCGTTCGGTTAAGCCTCTCCGGCCGACTCTAAAAATAGCGTATTGATGGAAAAATTCTGCATATCGCAGTTTTCGATAATCATATGAAAGTAATAGTAAAATCGATTACATTCGTCCGTGATCAATTGTATTATCGATTCGATTACCTCTTCGTCGGCCAGGAACGACGACATAAATGGAATTGTCAAGCTGTAAACGATGCGATTACCGAGAGATATCAAATCGAAATGTCCCACCCAGATTCTTTCGTTGGCTTTTGCGATGGCGTCGGTGATGGCGAAATGCTTCTCTTTTGTGACGAATAAATTCATGTCGCAGGAAAAGTAGACGATATCATATTCCGTCTTCAAAATGACCGACAAAATATATTCCGGATTTTCGTTAGTCAGTTGAACGGAAATTTCGTTATCGTCAATTCTATTAAAATTGAGATTCATTTTTGTGGCGAACGTCTCCGTTATATCGATTGGGTTGATGTTCAATCTTTTCTCCCATTAATTATAGAGCAAGATTACCATAAAACTCTTTATTAAAAAATCCGTTTGTTTTAAAACATACATGGGAAGAGGTGAACGGTGATTTATAATTTTTCGAACGTGGCGTTTTCGATTTTTGGTCTTCCGATTCATTGGTATTCGTTAGCCTATATTGTCGGCATTCTTACGGGGCTTGGGTTGTCGACTTTTTTGTCTGAAAAACTGGATAGAAAGATAGACCGACGTCTGTTGGACGAATTCGTCAGCGTGGCGATTATGGGAATAATTCTTGGCGGACGACTGGGCCATATTATCTTTTATGATTTGGGCTACTATCTGGAATTTCCGGCGGAAATAATTAAAATCTGGAAGGGCGGGATGTCCTTCTACGGAGGATTTATCGGAGTGATTGCCGCGGCCCATTGGTTTTGCAAAAAGCAAAAAATTTCATTTCTAGATTTTATGGATTTGTGGTCCGTTAGCGTTCCGATAGGATTATTTTTTGGAAGAATCGCCAATTTTATTAACGGAGAACTATTGGGAAAGGAATCCTTTATTGCTTGGAATGTGGTTTTTCAAGACGGAATTCATCGGCATCCGAGCCAATTGTACGAAGCGTTGCTGGAGGGGGTCGCGCTGTTTTTTGTGATGCTTACTTCATTTGGAAAAGGATTTCATCGGCATAGGGGGAGACTTTCCGGAATCTTTTGCGCCGGATACGGAGTCGCGAGGTTTTTCGCGGAATTTTTCCGCGAGCCGGACTCTATTTTTAGCTATAAATTGCTATATTTTTCTGGATTAAATCTGAATCAATACATGAGCCTCGCGATGGTTATGTTAGGAATTATACTAATCTGCGAGAGCAGGCGACCATGACTCATTTTTTCTTTCAACCATTTGATAAATTTATAAAACTTGCGGAGTTCCTGCGAAAATCCATCAAGAAATGCTGTTCCGGCGATCGCGTAATAGATTTGTTGCTGCATTTTCCAACGTCCATACAGAATCGATCCGGAAATATTCGCAATTTTTCCGATAAACTGACGATTGTAGCCAGGATCATTGATCACAGAACGCCACGTAGTCGGACTTCTCCCTATAAAGTAATTGCGCAGACCGCCGAGGGGGATCTATGAAGAGTACTGTCCTCTGGTATGTAATGCCATATAATCCAGTAAAAGTGCACCAGTGTTTCAGAAGAACAAACTGCCTCCATCTTCAGGGTCAAAGGGTAAGCCAAACAGAAATTAGGTGGCAAGTAGATCCTATGAAGAGTTCAGTCGTCTGGGACATACTACCTGTAGTATGGTAAAAGTCCACTGATTTTGAGAGGAACATACTCTCTCCATCTTCAGGGTAAAAGAGTAAGTCAAGCAAGAAACCAACAGCAAGCAGAGATCTGTGACACTTCTTTTCTGTTAGGTCTGACTGCCCTGCAACAATTGATTTTCCTTTCTGTAAGATTGTTGAATAAGTATTGTGATGGAAAGAAGTTGTCTGTTTATAGCATATGTCCATGTCCTTCCATTTTTTTCTGTCAGTTTTTAACACATTGCGGACCGGCAATTTAAATATTTAAATCACCCACCGGACCGGCATTTTTAAACCTACTACCCTAACTTGTGCACTGTTCATACCAGGGGGCGGCGTATTCCTCAAATGTAGGAATGTACCGCTTGTTGGGAAACAAGTTCCCTTCCCGGTAGAGCCTCATACAGTAAGCCCTGGCCGCCGTCTTGGTTATCTGCCCGGTA
>JAISMI010000007.1 GCA_031276835.1 Holosporaceae bacterium
ACGTAAATTTAGAAAGCGCCGAAGACCTGTCGGACGAGCCAAACGACGACGAAGAGGAAGCCGATTCGGATGCTGAAATTTCCGAAAATGAAAATATTACGGAAGTTGAAGTTACTCCGGATGAAGAAAATATGCTTCCAGAAGTCATTTCGCAACTAAGAAGAGCTGTGGATCTCCACAATCAAATTTTGGAAAAGAAGAATGTTTCTCATAAACTAAAGGAGGAATTGGTTTCCGTCATTAAGGAGCTGAATATAAATCAAAAAACGGTAAATTCTCTCTGTGAAGAACTATATATTCTCAATCGCAAGCTCATAAAGAGCGAAACGTCTTTATTGAAACTTGCTCAGGAAAACGGAATTAGTCGCGAAGGATTTTTCAAAAATTATAACGGCAATGAAACCAACAAAAATTGGGAATCCAATCTGCTAAAATTTTCTAACTGGAGGAGATTTTTCAGCAACTGCCCCGACGAGATTAACAATCATCAAGAATTGGCCAAATCCATAGAAAAAGAGATTCTATTGCCCATAAAATCGTTTAAAAAAATCGTTTCTAACGTGCAAAAGGGCGAAAGGGAAACCAGTCGAGCGAAAAAAGAAATGATCGAAGCCAACTTGCGACTGGTTATTTCAATAGCCAAAAAATACACCAATCGAGGGTTGCAATTTTTGGATTTAATACAGGAGGGAAACATTGGATTGATGAAGGCCGTTGATAAATTTGAATACAGAAGAGGATACAAATTCTCCACCTACGCACCCTGGTGGATTAGACAGGCCATAACCCGTTCCATTGCCGATCAGGCCCGCACCATAAGAATACCGGTTCACATGATTGAAACCATCAACAAGATTGTCAGATCTTCCCGTCAAATTCTCAATGAAATAGGACGGGAACCCACTCCGGAAGAATTGGCCGAACGTCTGCACATGCCCATAGACAAAGTTCGCAAAGTACTTAAAATAGCCAAAGAGCCAATTAGTTTGGAATCTCCTATTGGAGATGAAGAAGATTCGCACCTCGGAGATTTTATCGAAGATAAAAACATTGCTCTTCCGGTGGAATCGGCGGTTAACTCTAATTTACGCGAGACGACGACCCTGGTGCTGGCAAGTTTGACTCCGCGCGAGGAAAGAGTGCAGCGAATGCGCTTTGGCATAGGCATGAACACCGATCACACTCTCGAGGAAGTCGGACAACAGTTTTCCGTCACAAGGGAACGCATTAGACAAATCGAAGCAAAAGCTCTAAGGAAACTTAAACATCCTAGCAGATCAAGAAAACTTAAGAGTTTTCTGGATTCCTAATTTTCCGGATAAAACATTATTGGTATGCCGTCTTTAATGGCGTAGGACGTGGAAGACTCTTCGCAGGTCAATTTATCGGACTCCATTTTTAGCGTTCCGCCGCTTTTGGGACAAATCAGTAATTTCAGCAAGTCTTCGCTTATTAATGGAGTTTCTTTCATGCTACTGGTTCATGGTATTGAAAAAATCGACGTTATTTTTAGAAGTTTTGAGTTTATCGATCAAAAACTCCATGCCGTCGGACGCTCCCATCGGCATAAGCACTCTTCTCAGAACCCACATTCTGGACAAAGTCGCCTTATCCACAAGTAATTCTTCCTTGCGAGTACCGGATTTTGTGATATCTATGGATGGGAAAGTTCTTTTATCGGACAATTTTCTATCCAATACGATTTCGGCGTTGCCGGTTCCTTTGAATTCTTCAAATATTACGTCGTCCATTCTTGATCCAGTTTCCACAAGCGCCGTTCCTATGATTGTCAACGAACCGCCTTCCTCTATATTGCGGGCGGCTCCAAAAATTCTTTTTGGACGTTGCAGGGCGTTCGCGTCGACTCCGCCGGTCAGCACCTTTCCAGACGATGGACAGACGGTGTTGTAGGCCCTTGCCAGACGAGTAATGGAATCTAATAAAATGATCACGTCTTTTTTATGCTCCACCAATCTTTTGGCTTTTTCAATCACCATTTCCGCCACCTGCACATGTCGAGTCGGGACTTCGTCGAACGTGGAACTGACGACCTCTCCGTTAACGAACCTTCTCATGTCGGTAACCTCTTCCGGACGTTCGTCGATCAGAAGCACTATCAAATACGCCTCGGGAGAATTGGCGGTAATGGCGCGGGCTATGTTCTGCAGCATAACCGTTTTTCCAGTTCTTGGCGGAGCGACAATCAGCGCTCTCTGCCCCCGTCCTAGCGGACAAATTATTTCGATTATGCGGGTGGTTAGATCTTTTTCTGCGGGATCATTCACAAATTCCAAGGTTAATTTCGAATTTGGATATAGCGGAGTTAAGTCGTCAAAATTGATGCGATGTCTCGCCACATCCAACGAATCATTATTAATGGAGTTTAGTTTAGAAATGGCAAAATATCTTTCGCCCTCTTTGGGAGAACGTATTGGCCCTTCTAAAGTATCTCCCGTTTTCAGACTGTATTTCCTGATCTGGGACGGCGAAACGTATATGTCGTCAGATCCGGCCATATAGTTTGCCTCCGGAGAGCGTAAAAATCCGAATCCATCCTGAAGTACTTCGAGAACCCCTTCTCCTAAAATTTCAACTTCATTTTCGGCAAGCTTTTTTAGAATCGCAAACATTAAATCTTGACGTTTCAAGGCCGCTGCATTTTCTACTTCTAAACTTTCCGCGAAATTTAACAATTCTGCAGGCGTTTTTGATTTTATATCTTTTAATCTCATATTATCTCTTCAATTTTTGATGATCTTCCAAATACAACGCGGTTTAAACATAAACTCGCCCAGGCAAACCGCGAAAACCAATACTCTTCAATAAAACGGCGATGGTGCCCAGGGCCGGAATCGAACCAGCGACACGAGGATTTTCAGTCCTCTGCTCTACCAACTGAGCTACCTGGGCATACTTATATATCATATAAATTAAATTCAACTGGTTGTCCAGAGTTGTTTTCGGATTTTTTTCACCTAGCCGCGCTAAATTTATTAAACCAACGTCAAAAAATATTCAACATGAAATATCAGGAAAAATTTTTCTGTAGAATGGCGGCAAAAAATCCGTCTGTTTTATGTTTATTCGGCGTTAATTTCAGAAAACATCCGGAATAATTGGGTAATTCTACGGGCTTGCTAACAAATTCCGGATGATTACTTAAAAAATTTGAAATTTGATCCTCATTTTCCTCCTTTAGAACGGAGCAGGTGGCGTAGATCAGTCGGCCGCCTTTTTTTAGCAATTGATGAGCGGATTCTAGAATTTCAGACTGCGCCGCCATTAATGCCTGCAAATCTTCCGGCATGAATTTTGCTCGCATATCAGGATTTCTA
>JAISMI010000014.1 GCA_031276835.1 Holosporaceae bacterium
CTGGAGCACGGCATGGTGGATATGGTGGTACATCGAAAAGACTTAAAGTCTACAATTGCTAAAATTTTGGGACTTCTAAACCACAAAAAATATTAGTTTTCAGGAAGATTTTTCGTCGCCTACGGCAAAATTTTATTCGAAATTGCAGAATTTTCTTATTTTCACAGTCGATATTTTTTTCGCGCAAAAATTTGACAAATATTTTATTATATAATATAATGTATTTTAATTAAAGGGCAAGGAAGGAAGTAATTATGAAAAAAAATACGACTATTTTTTTTACCGCCGCGGTTGTTTCGCTGATACTGTCGGGATCTGCATACGCTAAAAGTAGCGAGCACGGAACGGCTTACCGCGATCCTAAAATAGCGTCGGAAAGTCGCCAAACAACGCCGTTTGAAGAAAATCTTCAAACGCCATTGGGAGACGTTATACCTCAGCTAATTAGTCAAGTTGGTCTTTCGATAGGCAAATCGGCCAATGCATTCGGCGATTTAAAAAAAGAAGTGCAACAGCAATTGGACGAGCATTCCCGCAGACATAAGCAAAACGAAGAAAAAATCGCAAACTTTAGCCAAAAAAATCTAGAACTATCGGAAAAACTTTCCACAACGGAGCGAGCCCATAGCACGACCAGAGAGGCTTTCGAGCGGGAGAAAAAAGCTCATCTGGAAACGCAACAGAAGCATAAAGAAGCGGCGGCGGCTCTCGAGAGAACCGTTGGAGAATTAGAAAAGTCTAAGGCCGATCACAATAGCGCTCGGGAAGCTTTTGAAAAAGAAAAAAGCGCCCATTCCCAAACGGCCGCTAGGTTAAACGGACGCCTACGGACGCTGAGAAACGAAAATCAGCAATTGCACCGCGAGCATACCTCAAAAACCGAAGAATTGAAGAAATTACGGGAAGAAAAAGAACAGATTGCCCGCGAGCGCGACGCTCACTTTTCCACCGTAAATCACCTTAAAGACGAAATTGAAACGCTCGGTAACGAGCATAAAATGACGTTATCGCAAATAGTAAACCGTTTGTCGTCCGACATTGATAGCATTAAATCCGAGATACAGAGGCTTGAAGGTACGCTAGAGCGGCCTGAATTTAACGCGGTCAAAAGCGATTTCGACGAAGTTGCCAGAACGGTGAACGACTGCGCCGAACAGTTGAACGAGCTAAAAAAAGTTCATGATCTACAATATGACAATAACGCGCCGGAAGAACAAGATACGGAAGCGATTAACGACGATTCGGGAGAGAAATAACGTCTTCATAGAAATCCTCTCAATGCAGCCATAAAATTGAGAGGAACTGGTCTCTAAAACTCGTAATAGAGATTCGAAGTTCTTAATGGAGATTCGAGACGAGACGGAAAAATGCAAAACGGCGATATGAAATTTGTAATTTCCTCCATCAATTACTAGAACGCTGCGTTTCGCCTTTGAATGGATGATTTTTTCCAGCGTTGAAAGGCGATTCAAGCGTCAATCCGAATGAACTTAAGTTACAAATTTCCGATTCTGAAAAAATTTCTTTAAAAATTAACAAAATAGACGTTTCATGAGAAGAGTTTTATAAAAACGGCGTCGCCAATTTTTCGGACGATAGTCGTAATCGTCCGTCTTTCATGGATTTCATAAAGCAATTTGGCTACTAGATAACGGAGTTTGATTGCTTCTCTAATTTATCGTCGATTTCATAGGAACTATAAAAATTTAGTCCCGTCAAACGATGACAATAGTCGTCCTCGCGGAACATAAAAAGATTTAACTCCAACGACCCATGTCAATTCCTCCATGCGGATCATTTTTTATGTTCTTTAATGAGTTCTATGAAAAAAAATATCGGAAGGGAAGAAAAAAATGATAGCCAGGGTTGCTTGCATGCGCAAAATCCTCTCACAATTGAACGCAATTTTGAAAAATGGAGAAAACAATTTTTAGAGTTGTAAAAAAAAAGAAACGGGATTGTTAGTTGGATCGCAAAAATATCTATTTTAGATAGATTCGGAAATTATTTTTTCGTCGGCAGATATTTCATATCCATATAAAACTATGATAAAGATTTACATACCGCACGGCGTATATTATACTTATCGCGGCCCCTAAGACGGCCTTGTATATTGAATGTTTTATGCGCAAATATCGCGGTAGATTTGTTAAGGTTTTGTTGATGTTGTTTTTAAAAATCAAATTATGCGTTTCCTTTTATAACCTATGGAGACGCTTGGTTTTCATCTTCAGAGAAATTTTTGAGGAAAAACGGCATTTTTTGAGACTCTCGTTGGTATTTGCAAAAAATTACGGAGAAAAAAATGTCGAAAAATATGCTGATAGATTCAGCTCATCTCGAGGAAATTAGAGTTGCAGTTGTCGATGGAGAAAAATTAGATAAATTTGATTTCGAAACCCCCTCAAAAGCCCAGGTCAAAGGGAACATATATCTGGCTAAAATAGTAAGAGTAGAGCCGTCTTTACAGGCGGCTTTTGTTGATTACGGCGCCGACAGACATGGATTTTTGAGTTTTAGCGAAATACATCACGATTATTTTCAAATTCCGGT
>JAISMI010000068.1 GCA_031276835.1 Holosporaceae bacterium
GTTCCCGCCAACATGCACCAGCCAGCGACCTCCGGATAAGGTTTTTCCGAGTATTCCACTGGCCGTAGTTAACGCCGCTGCATTTTCAGCGCTATCTACGGAAAATACAGGGAAACCGCTGGCGTCGCCGGCCATAAATCCATAATTGGTTCCGTTAGCGCCTTGGCTATGGGAAATGGCTCTCCAGTTTATTCCTAGACTTTTTGTTAAATTTCTCGAAACTTCCGCAATTTTCACCTTAAGCATGACTTGAGTTGCAGTTTCAATCAATAATTTGTTTATAATCTTGTTCTCGTCTACAAAACGCTTAACAATGTCCTGAACGTCGGCGGCCATCTCCGGAGACGGAACTTTTCCCCTTAAAATTATCGAATTATCCAATGAAATTATTTCCACATCCGCGTCCGGACACATTTCCGCGATGGACCTTTTTATCTCTTTAATCGGATATGTTACTTTTACTTGATAATCCCAAATGATATTTCCATTTCTATTGTGCACAACCAAAGAAGTAACTCCAGGCTTTAATCCGGTTAGATATAAGGAGCTGTCGCTCAACATATCAACGTCTGCAATATCCGGATTCGGAATAAAAATTTCGTTGGCTTTCTCTCTCAATTTTACAAAATTTACAGAATTAACTTCAATTTCTTTTATATTCTGAACGGGACGATCTATTGATTCGTCATAGAAACTATCCGGCGACTCAGATTCCTTAATGGGAATCGCCTTAACGGAAGATTTTTTATGGGAAACATTTTTTTCCAACGCAGCAAAAGTAAATTCGCTGTGAATCAGACCAAACAAAATTGCAAAACTTACGCAAAATATACTCTTTTTTTTCATACCACATTCTCCACACAACATGAATGCCATTTACTCTTGTAACTCGCTTCCTAATCTTTGCGATTACTTCCCTCTTTAAAATTTTCATAACCTAAACCAAGGTTCGTATTCTCAATTTTTTTCCCGCTACTATCAAACTGTATTTCATCGGCTTTTAATTTCCGATATATGACGACGGTATCTGTTTTTCCCAATTCTTCCTCTTTACCGACAACTTTTCCACTGACAATCTCGTACTTCCCCGTCTTTTTATTTTTGACAAGTTGACCTTTACCGCCGTTGCGATAATCGGCCTCGGCAACGGAACTTATGTTTTTCATTATCATGGACAAGTTTCTTTCTTCGGATTCCTTGCGTTTTTGCGCCTCAATAAGAGCATCCGCAGAACTATTTCCTCCCATGCTTCCCATATTGCTCATTAACATGGATAGATTCTTTTCATCCATTTCTCTTTTCACTTGCGACGTCTTCAAAGCTTCTGCGGCATGCAGGCGATTCATCTCGATAATATTAGTCAATAGAGCGCTCCTCACAACGTCGCTTTCCTCCTCTTCGACCTCTTCGCCGGCGTGTTTGACTTCCTCGGATTGACTGCGTAACGATAGGATAACTCCGGTGTTGCCGGCCCGTTTTAGCATCTCCTCAACCATACTTTCCTTGATTTCCAGAGTTACATTCTTGGGAGCCAGCAGTCCGCCAACGCTACCGAGTCCGCCGAACAAACTATCGTTGCCGTTTTTATCTTTTTTGCTTTCAAATTTAGTAATTCCATCAATTGCCAATATTTTTAACGCCTTATATTTGTAAATTCTCGACTTTTCTCCATGCTGCTCCACTATCAGCACGTCCACCAAATCGCCAGGAGATAACATGCTGGAGGAACTCGCCGACTTCTGATCAATGGAAAAAGTTACGGCCCGCATTCCCTTTCTTATGAACGCGCTGGATTTTACTTTCTCCGCCTGCTTTTTTTTCAATTCCTGTCGTTTTTTATTTTCCGCCTCCGCTTTCTTTTTCGGATCCTCGTCGGAGAGCATGGCCATGGTCAACGGAACTCCCGATGGAATATCGGAAGCGGCCCATTTTTTCAGAGCGTTATCAAAATCCGCTACATTGTTCAACGGCATTCCGCTATCGTCTTTTGCTATAAAGTAAGGCTGCATGGCGTCCTTAGGCCATTTTTTCCAGGTTAGTTTATCCAGTATTATTTTTTCGTCTTTTTTTATGTTGCCCGAAACCACAAGAACTTGATTTTCCTTTGGTTTCACTTCTTTGACAACCAGAGGAATATCCGGCATAGAAAGCCGTTTGGCCGGCGCATGTTTATCGGCGTCCGAACTACCCGCCGGCAATAATAATCTTACAACTCCAGTAATCACAAGAGCTATCACAGAAGCTATCACTATAGGAAGTATATCTTTTTTACTGTTCATGTCACCACCCAGCCGCCAAATTTTCAAAAATCACACAAAAACCGCCACAAGATATGGCTATTCCGTATGGGATCTCCTGCCTCATTGCATCAAATTTGTACCTGCTTAATGCAACTATCCTTCTATCAATCCTACTCAATGAAAGTAAAACAAACCTTAATAAACTAGATTTTTTTTGTTTTTCGTTAAAAGCGTATAAATATCTCACTAAATTTCTTCGGATAAAAAAGATCTGCCTGCTAAAAATCAAGTACATAGCGGCTAAAACTACGCCGCCAACGGATATGCCGACTAAAAAATTCGAAATATTATTTTCGGAAAATAAAATAACGGGAAAAAGTAATTTTACATCTCCGCCGCCGATTAAATTAAAACGATTTAAGGCTAAGGTAATGACGAATGTCGCGACCGCCACGACTAAACCCTCTGTAAAATTTCTTCCGGACACGCCAAGCATGTAGGAAATAGCATACAAAACCATCAGAGACAGCACGTATTCGTTTTCTATCCTAAAAAACAAAAAATCTCCCGCGCTGATAATCAGTAAAATTAATCCGAACGCTACCCACACTAACAAAACACATCTCCTACTATGCGTCTTATAGTTTATACAATCGTTGGTAAAAATTACGTTAATTACTAATATTTTATAATTGGGAGTTAAGCGACAGACGCTACGCCGAATTTTTCAATTTTCGAGAGGCGTTGACGGAGCAATTTATGGAAAAAATCGGATTTAACGGTCCAGACTACTCGGCCGTCGTTTCATCGGATATGGTTCCGTCGTCCTCTTCCGATTCCAATTCAGTATCGCTGATCACGGAAATATTATCGCTAGATTCTATGGCCGGCGTTTCTACTCCGGCATAGGGATTGTAGGTATCCTCGTCCGGCATGTCCTCGACGTCCTCGTCGATATCCTCTTCCGGCGTAAATGTTCTGAAGCTTCTGACGGCGCATTCTTTAAGAGCGTCCACCGAGACGGATTGGGCCGCGATTTCCCTCAGAGCAATGACCGGCTTTTTTTCGTCTTTACTTTCCACCGTAATGGAATCTCCATTGATGATTTGACGCGTGCGTTGAGCGGCCCAAATGACCAAATCGAATCTATTGGCGACAATTTTCTCGCAGTCTTCCACGGTTATGCGGGCCATAGCTGATACCTTTTATTTCCTGAGGGATACATACTATCATATGTTGCGCCGTTGCACAATATTCTGGAACCGCTACTTTTTTAGAAATTGCGCCACTCGTTCTTTTTTATCGGCGGTAGAAAACAGAGACCTAAATATTTGTCTTTCGGTTTGCATTCCCTGATTTAATCCGACATTTTGGGAAAGGCGGATGGAATCCTTGATTGTCCTCAAACTAATGGGGGGTTTGGAGGCGATTTTTTTCGCCAATTCCAAAGTCTGTGCCATTAGTTCGTCGTCGCCCACCACTCGGGACGCTATTTTCAGATCTTTGGCGGTCTGCGCGGATAAAAAATCTCCAGTCATTATAATTTCGGCGGCCAATTTAGGTCCGACTATTCCGGCAAGTAGTTGCGTGCCTCCCATTCCTGGCATAAGTCCCAAATTAACCTCCGGAAACCCGAATTTCGCGCTCTCGGCGGCAATAATAATATCGCACATCAAAGCCAACTCAAATCCTCCGCCCAAAGCATATCCGGAAACCGCCGCTATTACGGGAATTTTTACATGAAAAACGCTTTCCCAACTGTAGTCAATGAAACTTTTTAGACAGGCGCTTTCGGCGGAATGACTTTCTATTTCTGAAATGTCAACGCCTGCGGCAAAAGCTTTTTTACACCCAACCACCACTAAAACTTTGGCTCTCTGATCCACGTCGCAAATTTTTTCGCTGATATCTCTCATAAAATCTGACGACAAAGCGTTGAGCTTGTATGGATTATCTAGGGTAAGAATGGCGATTGAATCGTCGATGGATAAATTAACTGGCATGTCTTACTCTCCGTCTAGCCCGTATTCTGTCTTCAATTACTCTGATCTTTTGGCAAATAGTTTCTTCGTCCATTTTTATGCCGGCTCGTTGAAAATCTGATAAAATGCCGTCGATCATTTTTCTTTCGTTGGGCGTAGTCAAATATGACAGAATTATACGCCGAACATATTTATTCAGAACGCCGTCCTTATAGCCCAATCTTCCTCCGGCCCATTTAGCAAGAATCTTATTGCGGCGAGCCGTTACGAAAAATTTCGACTGCAATAAATCCAGCAATTTTGATTCATAAGACGATTTGTCAAAAGAAAACATAGGCATGTCATACCCCCTACATCAACGTTATAATATCGAGAATATTATAATTTTTGATGAAAATAAAATCATTTTCACTTTTTTGTGGCGCAAATCGACGGAGATGGGCAACGGAAAATGATCTAGGCGGTGGGACTGACTAGATTCGCAAATTTTTTGCCCGTTTCCAATAAATTGTTTTCGTTGATGGTCAAAAACGACTAAAATTCAATGATCTTAGTCGTCTTACCTCGAAATTTCTAATGAAAACTTGCGGAATATCAGCAGAACGTTTGCTTTAGATATAACCTTTAGGTATTTCCAGAAAATTTGGCTCCATAGTTGGAGACGATAAGGCGAGGAAAAACCATCTCCGAAACAACGCTATTATTTCCGTCGCGCTCCTGTTGCAACAGCAATAAAATAACCCGCCGAATTAACTCCGTATTTAGCATAAAAGACTGAAATAGCGAATGAGTCTGAAAAAAGTAAATCGTCGCTCTTTCCAATAGCAATTGCAACGTCGCTTTCTGTGAAAAAAAATGCCTTGTTCCAAAAACAAATAATTTGCCGCGATCGCCGTTAAAAATTATTGGGGTTACTAAGGGTTCCTGTATTCTCAAAAATTCTCTTATTTTTGTTTCAAAAGGCAATATGCATTCTTGCTGATAGCGATCCATCATAAGAAAATCTGAGGTTTTTTCGAATATCTTAGATTTTCCTTCCTCTTTTTCTTGCAACCGAATCAAATTAATATTTCTATTATTTTCAAGCGACTGTCTCGTCGGTTTGAACTCTTCTAGAAAACGCTCAAATTTATTCCGATATTTTTCCGGCTTCGAAACCAAACAGGAAAGCGCCCAATTTAATAGACCGTACTTTTGTTTCATCAAGCGACCTCTGAAATAATCCTGAAAAAAAGGATTAAAATTTATGC
>JAISMI010000070.1 GCA_031276835.1 Holosporaceae bacterium
CGTTGTCGTGGATTTGTACCGGAGCGACTAGGGCGACGTTGGATCCGACAAAAACGTTTTCTCCTACGAAGGTTTTATGCTTTTGAAATCCATCATAGTTGCAGGTAATGGTTCCGGCGCCGATGTTAGTGTTTTTCCCGATATTCGCGTCCCCGATGTAGCTCAGATGATTTACCTTTGCTCCTTCGGAAATTTCGCTATTTTTGATTTCAACAAAATTCCCTATTTTAGCTCCGTCTTTGATATTCGCTCCGGTTCTTAGGCGAGCGAAAGGTCCTACCCGAGCGTCGCTCACCGTCGCTCCTTCGACGACGCAAAAAGGGCCGATCTGCGCTCCGCTTTTTAAACGGACATTTTTCAAAAATACCACGTATGGATAAACGGTAACGTCGCTTTCTATACTGGTGTCATGAGAAAAAAATACCGTTTCCGGAGAAATAAGCGTAACTCCGTTTTCCAGGTGTTTTTTTCGCTCTCTTTCCTGAAATTTTTTTTCGATCAGGGCCAATTCGGATTGGGTGTTTACTCCCAGAAGTTCGTTTTTATCCCCTTCGTAATAGCGACAGACGTATCCGGCCTCGCAGGCTAGTCGAACAATTTCCGTAATGTAAAATTCCCCCGTTGACGCGCTTGGTTTTATCTTTTTTATGAATCGTTTCAACAGATTTTTCTTCACCAATAATCCGGCGTTGCAAAGCGGGACGACCTTATCGAAACCGGACGCGTCCTTCGCCTCGATGACGCTTTTTATGGCGCCTTCTTCCTCCGCCGGCTCCAATTTCCCGAGGTCTTTGGCGTCGCCGGCGTCCATGGCCAGCACGACGACGGCGGTCTTTTCGCATTTGCGGGCGACTTCCGATAATCCGAGCAATGTTTCGGAGGACACTAAAGGAATATCGCCGTAGAGAACGTATGTCCATCCGTTTTCGTCGTCTTCCAGAGCGCTTAGACCGCAGGCGACGGCGTCCGCCGTACCTTTGGGAACTTCCTGATAAGCTTTTTTCACATAGGCGCTAAATTCCAACTCGACGTTTTTATATTGCGGATTTAAAACAACCGCAATTTCACTCGGATTTATACCCTTTGCGGCTTTGATTACGTGATCTAAAAGAGACAATCCTCCAACCCTATGAAACACTTTGGGAACTCTGGATTTTAGCCGAGAGCCAACGCCGGCCGCTAGTATAACGACAGAATTCGGCGATTTCTCCATATTCTCTTCTTCCGTACCGAAATTTACCATACGTAAACCTTTTCCTGATACACTTAGAATAACATTTGTATTAGCTAATATTAATGGTTTTTTAAAAAATTACTATGGTTGTGGGACAAAAAGTGTGAACAAGGTAGTTGCGATACTCGGAATTATAGTTTTAATAACTCTCGGAGGATTATTTTTCTGCGCAGGATTTTTCACCGGAACAACCATGTCGCCGACGAATACCATCGGTCGCCAGGAGGAACAATCCAATTCCGAAAAGAGCGTTTCCCTAAGAGACGTGGAGGCGGTCATTGATACGAAATCGGCCACCATATCCGAAAAAATTATGGGAATACTCTCGTCTGCGGCGGAAACGGCCGCCTCTTCCATCTCTGAAGCCGTTGATCACAGAAGCGCGTCGGCGGTTCCGGCAATTGAGGAGGAATCCTCCAAAGTATCCATTGATTCGCTGCTTAGAGAAATAGCGGCCGGTCACGCCACCAATGACAACTGTTCTCCAACCGAAACTTTAAGAAAAATGCATATGCCAACGCCGATAAATCCGGATAGCTTACAGGGAAAAAGAATTGTATTCATAGGGTATTTTAAAAATAAAATAGCGCTGGAGGTTCAAAAACTTCTCGTTGGAAAGGGATATAAACCGCACATTGAAGTTTCAAAAACCGGAGATAACGAGTCGTTTGTATTTTGCGGGCCGTTTAAAAAAGAAGCGAATGCCGAAAAGCTGGTTAGATGGCTCAGAAGACACGATTTTACCGAAGCTAGAGTCGTAAGCATATCCAACGAATCTCTGGAAGAAACATTGTACGACGCTATGAACGAAGATTCCGGTCCGCCGGAAAATGTCGAAAAAGATATTCCGGAAGCGCGGCTGCCTACTATTCCCTCGCCGCACGCGGCTCCTGTTTCGCCGGAGTATATGACTCCTGTTTCAGCGACGCAATCGACTTCTGTTCACGAGACGCACGTTTATTCCAGTTGACTTTCTTCAATAGGTCTTTTACTCTCTGCGAGATATAATTTGGAAATTATAATGAATTTTAAAGACACTATATTTCTTCCGGAAACCAATTTCCCTATGCGAGGCAATCTTTCCCAAAAAGAGCCGGAGATTCTACAATATTGGAATGAAATTGACGTCTATTCTAAAGTTAGATCCATCCTTAAAGGGCGGCGGACGTTCATTCTCCATGACGGTCCGCCTTTTGCGAACGGCAATCCGCATGCCGGAACCGCAATGAATAAGGTGATAAAGGACATTATCGTGCGTCTGAAGCGTATGCAGGGATTCGACGCTCCGTTCGTCCCTGGATGGGATTGTCACGGATTGCCCATCGAATGGAAAATAGAGGAGCAACTGCGGGAAAAAGGCCAAAAAAAGGAAGATATTCCCGCGGCGGAATTCAGAAATATGTGCAAAGAATTTGCTGAATATTGGATAAATGTTCAGAGGGAGGGATTCAAGCGTCTTGGAGTCGTCGGAGATTGGGAAAATCCCTATCTTACGATGAATAATGAAGCGGAGGCCTCCGTAATTCGGCAGATTGGGAAGTTCATAATCGACGGCACGTTGTACAGGGGCGAAAAGCCGGTTTTTTGGTCCGTCGTGGAGCAAACGGCTTTGGCGGACGC
The DNA here is from genome assembly GCA_031276835.1 of Holosporaceae bacterium. Taxonomy (GTDB): domain Bacteria; phylum Pseudomonadota; class Alphaproteobacteria; order UBA3830; family UBA3830; genus JAIRMQ01. The sequence goes on from JAISMI010000070.1 coordinate 2,855, forward strand.
CGAAATAGAGTATATTGATAAAAAATCCTCCAGCATATATGCGACGTTTGAGATAAAATTTTCTCCGGTTGATTTTTTAACCGGCGCCCAGTGCGTCGTTTGGACCACGACTCCCTGGACAATTCCTGGAAATCGAGCCGTATCCTATTCGAGGGATATCGTCTACTGTCTGGCGGAAATTAAGGGCAAACGGATTGTTTTGGCGAAGGATTTGGTGGAAAATTTTTCTCAAACCACCGGAATTTCATGCGAAATTTTGCGGGAATTTAGCGGAGAGTTTCTGAATGGAGTCGTTTGCCGTCATCCATTTTACCGTTCCGGATATGATTTTGACGTTCCGCTAATTCATGGAGATCATGTAAATACGGAGGCCGGAACTGGATTGGTTCATACGGCTCCAGGACACGGAATAGACGACTTTAACGTATCCCAAAAGAATGGAATTCCAGTTCCCGTTACCGTAAACGAGGCCGGAATCTATCATGATTGTGTTCCGATATTTGCCGGAAAACATATTTTTAAAATTGAAGAAGAAATACT
>JAISMI010000030.1 GCA_031276835.1 Holosporaceae bacterium
TAATCAAAAATTATGTCGACGGCTTCATAGCCAAAATTTGTGCGATGAACCATCAGTTCAATTTTCTGTCCGGACTCGATTGTCGCTAATTTATGTCTTTTCAATAAAGTAGAATGAATAAAAATATCCTCTCCAGATCCCAATTGAGCAAATCCGAATCCCTTTGAAGGGTTAAACCACTTCATTATGGCCGTGACGCGCTCCGGTTCGCCGTTTCCTACCTCGTATTTGTTGGAATGTATTAATTTCACAACATTGACAACCTGATATCCTTTGTCGGACTTTGATATATCGCATAAAATCACGTCTTCATTATTTAGATGTTCGACTCCAGATTTGTCAATTATGGAGAAATGTAGAAATACGTCCTCTAATATACCTTCCACCTCGACAAAGCCGTAACCTTTAAACTGGTTAAACCATTTTACGCGCCCAGTAACTCTGACCGGTGTTATTTCATCATTCATCTGTATACTCACCACATCTCATGGGAACATAATAAGACAAAAAATTTTACATAAAGTTAATTTGGCGAATCTTTTTTCAACAATTATTGTTTATTTTTATGGAATTATTAGTTCCCAAATTGTTTTTATATGGACAAGTTGCGCATTTTCGGATCGCGGCGTAGTAGCTCTATTACAGACGGTTTTTCTTTTTATTGCGATCCTTTATCCTTGTTCTATTTTGACTTTTGGGACCATAGATTACGTCAAATATTGGAGAAACGTCTTCCGGATTGGCTATTATGGCGGAGGAAATTAATTCATCCCAGTCATTATCAAAAAGGCCGGAATTCGGCGGCGAGTAATTTTTCAATCGCTCTATAACTTTGTTAAAAGAACTAATGGCGCCGATTACTTTCCCCTGTTTTGTCTTTCTATCCTTTGCCGCCCAAAACGCCTCTCTGACGGAGTCCATGACTTTTAGAGACTTATTTATTTCGTTAAGATATTCCTGTTCTTTTTTTCTTGAAGAAAACCCGCCTTCTCTTTGAATTTTTTCCAAAGTTGATTTCATCCGTTGAAAAATCTCCTCATCCAATATCTTGAAACAGATATTTTGCTCTATTTCGGAGGAAATTTTTTCCAGCATCCATGAGATCTCGTAATAGACTGTTTTATAGGTTTTAATTTGCCATTTTACGGATTCGATTTTTTCCATAATAGTTTTTGCGTTGCGGCAAAGATCCTCGGCCGCATATATTTCCCTAAGCGCGGCGTCAAATTTCTCTTTATCGGTCTCGGGAAAGTATTTTTCCAGCAGCGATATGCTGGATTTCACTGCTTCGGCGGTCGATGAAACGCTTTCGCGCCCCTGAATTAAAGACTTCTGTTCCGCGGCGATTTCCTCCGACGCTTTTTTTTCAGACAGATTTTCTTCGAATAAATCGCCGAATCCCTCCCCTTTTCCAGCGCCGGAGGTCTCGGAAACGGAAGAATTTTCTAAAACATTAGATTCTACGTCGGTTGGGATAAATTTATACGGATCGTCCGGTTCTGATTCCTCTATTGGAGAATTTTTTTCATTCGACGGAGAGTCTATAAATTCTTCTTTTGTCTCGGAAGTTTTTGTAGACGAGGATGAGACCGAAGATTCTTCTATTTCCGTAGATTCCTCCGAAAGCGGCGGCGCAGTTTTAGATCTTTTATTGCTCTCCAACGACTTTTTAGTCGCAGATTCTTCTTCTATTTCCGTAGATTCTTCCGATAACGACGGCGCAGTTTTAGATCTTTTATTGCTCTCCAACGACTTTTTATTCGTAGACTCGTCTTCTATCTCCGGCTCTTTTTCGGGTAATAAAGAGGCGCTAATTTTCTCGCTTGCGGTCGCGGAATCTTCTTTTGAAAATGAGTCTTCAATTTGATCTTTTAATTCTTCCTTTGATTTTTCAGAAGAATCATCTTCCTTTTGGGAAAGAAGTATCGTTTCCTGCGATTTTTTTAATCTAGCGCTTCTTCTTATCTCCGGCTTCTTCAAAAAAAAATTTTTTAATTCGTCAGATTGCGAGAATTTACAATCTACTTTTTCATTCCAACAGGCCAAAACAGCTAAACTAAAAAGCAATGTTTTGTACGTCGTCGTTTTTTTCATTTTCATTCTCCGTATTTTATAAAAATTATAAAATATTTTTCGAAAAATTTAAATAAAACATCCAAATGGTATTTCAAAACGGGCTCTTTTTTCTCAATTGTTCGAGATCCTTTTACCTTGATCTCCGCGCCGCCGTTTCTATTTTTAATATATTGCGATGTATCGCTTTCTCCTATATCATCGAGCTATTTTAAAAGAAAGCGAGAATTTGCTATGGAAGAAAATAAACAAACTTTAGGAATAATAGCCCAATATATAAAAGACCTATCATTTGAGAACATAAATTCGATTTCCCAGATGGAATCCTCCGGCGAGCAGCCTCAGATCGACGTTCAATTGAAGGTAAACATCGAAAAAATGAAGAAACCGAACGAGTTTAGCATTTCCTTGCTAACGGAAATAAATGCGAAATTGGACAAACCCTTGTTCATACTGGAGCTGGACTACGCCGGAGAATTTATAATAGACGGATTCCCAAAGGAAATGATGGATCCCATCCTATATGTCGAGTGTCCGAGATTGTTGTTTCCATTTGCCCGTAGTATCATTGCCAACGTAGTCGGCGAAGGCGGATTTCCTCCGCTGTATTTGGCTCCGGTTAATTTTATGGACTTATATCAGCAGCAGATGGAGTCGCAGGGACAAACTTTACAGTAAATGATATCAAATGAATAAGTTAGCAGTATTAGTGGATGGTTCTGGTTTTATATATCGGGCCTACTATGCTTTGTCGCAATTTACCGACAAAGACAGACGCCCAGCTGGAGCCGTTTACGGATTCTGCTCCATGATTATTTCGCTCCTAAAAAAACACGAATCAGATTTATTTTGCGTCGTGTTCGATAGCGGCAGAGATACGTTTCGCTCCGAGATATACGCCGAATATAAAAGTAATCGTCTGGAAACTCCGGAAGATTTAAAATCGCAAATTCCAATGCTAAAAGAAGTTTGTAACGCCTTTGGCATTCCTACCATCGGCAAAAAAGGATTCGAAGCCGACGATATAATCGCCACCTATTCGGTAAAACTATCGGAATTAGGCTACGAGGTAAGAATTATCTCCTCTGATAAGGATCTAATGCAATTGATAACGGATAACGTCTCATTGTTTGATCCCATAAAATCGAAAATCATAAAAACAGAGGAAGTGCTGGAAAAATACGGCGTTTTGCCCTCTCAAATGACGTACTTGCAGGCTTTAATGGGGGATCCGTCGGACAATATTCCAGGCATAAGAGGAATCGGCCCCAAAACGGCGGCTAAACTCGTTAACGAGTTCAAAACCCTAGAAGCGATCTATCAAAATATCGACTCCATTAAGCCGCCCAAAATTAAAGAAAATCTTCTTTATCAGAAGGAACAGCTGAATATTTCTTTAAAACTCGTAACGCTGGATAAAAATGTAGACGGCGTCGATAAAAATTTCGACGATTTCCGAATATCATACGACCACGAAAAAGTCGCGGCCTTTTTAGAATCATTTGGGTTTAACTCCCTGGTAAAAAGATTAAACCGCCAATCCCCTAAAACGACGGAACGTACCCGCTATGCAATAACGAATATTCGAGATTTGAAGAATTTTTTCGAATCAAATCGCGTTCGTAGATTTAGTTTTTTTATTTCATCGCATGCCGACGGCAATAACGTATTGGCCATCTGTTGCGGCGCTCAGACGGTCCGCTGCGTCTTCTATTTTGGAGATGAAGCCGATTTGTTTAATCAAAATACGACCCATAAAGAAATATGCGACGCCCTGAAACCGTATATGGAAAACCCCGACATACAAAAAATAGGCATAAAAAACGAACTCAGAAATTTCCCCCATACGGAGTTTAGATCCTATGACGATCTGTCCGTAATGGCCTATTTATTGCACGGAATCGCCGGAGATAAAGTCGGCGGTATTTTTTATGACAACGACGATCCGATTTGTCAAACGTCCTTCAATAATATTTGTGAAATCAACCAAATTTGTCAAATATCAGAAATGATCTATGACTGTTACG
>JAISMI010000039.1 GCA_031276835.1 Holosporaceae bacterium
GATTAAGTTTTAGAATGCCTTCAGCATAGAGGTAACGATGAAACTATCAAATGGGTACAACATCGCCGTTGTTGGAGCGACCGGAAACGCAGGAATGGCGACTCTACAGATTTTGGCGGAAAGAAATTTTCCCGCAAGTAGCGTTCTTGCGATTGCATCGGAAAAATCAATAGGAAAGAGCGTTTCATTTCGGGAAAAAACGCTAAAAGTGCAAAAATTTTCGGACGTGGATTTTTCGGAAGTCGACATTGCGATTTTTTGCGCTGGAAGCGCCGTTTCTCGCAAAAACGCCGGCGCCGTGACCAACGCCGGATGCGTTATAATTGATAAGACTTCATATTTTAGATTAAATCCCAAAGTTCCGTTGATAATTCCGGAAGTAAACTTGGACATGTTGAAAAAGGGGGCTCCGTTGGGAATTGTATCCACTCCCAATTGTATTGCTGTTCCGCTGGCCATGACGTTGAAGGCGTTGTCTGAATTGGCGCCGATAAGAAGGGTGGTTGCGTCTACGTATCAATCGGTTTCCGGCGCGGGTCGCAAAGCGAGCGATGAATTATATAATCAAAGCAAAGCGTTAATCGCCGCGGGTATTCCTCAATGCGATATTTTTTCCAAACCCATTGCATTTAACGTTATTCCATTAATTGGCAATTTATATGAATCCGGAGTCAGCGAAGAGGAGGATAAAATTTCCTGTGAAACGCGAAAAATTTTAAAATCCGACATAAAAATTGCCGTAACTTGCGTAAGAGTTCCGGTTTTTATTGGTCATTCCATATCCGTCGCCTGCGAATTTACCAGACCAATTCAGCAAGAAAATGTCTACGACGTTTTGGAAAATGTTGAAGGAATTGTTATTATGGATCGCAAAGGCGAATCCGACGTGTTTGTAACCCCAATTGACGTTCAGGGAGAAGACGCCGTCTACATTAGCAGAATTAGAATGGACTCCAGCGTGAAAAGCGGACTCCTCTACTGGATTTCCTCCGACAATCTCCGGAAAGGAGCGGCCCTGAACAGCGTTCAAATCGCAGAATCTATGATCTCAATTGATCCCCGTTTGAAAAGATTTAAAAAAGTTACGGTATAAATAGAGGCAATTAACAAAAATTATAGTTTGAGTGAAATTTTGTTGTTTTTTTGTTAATGTTTTTGTGTTAAATATAACCACTTGGTCCATTGTTTCTGGAGCTTAATGGACTTGGGTCGTTTTTTGATAGCTCCTTTTAAGATTGGTGAACTATGGTAAAGAAACTATACATCGGAAATTTGGCGTATTCTGTGAATGATGACTCTTTGAAAAACGCTTTCTCTCAATTTGGGGCGGTAGATTCCGCCATCGTCGTTAAGGACAAGATAAGCGGCAGAAGTAAAGGATTCGGGTTTGTAGAAATGTCAACCGATGAATCGGCTGCGTCGGCCATCGAAAAAATGAACAAGTGCGAATTTGAAGGGCGCACCATGTTTGTTTCAGAGTCCCATTCCACGGGAGAAGGATCTCGCGGCAATGGCGGCGGCGCTAATCGTCGTTTCGGCGGAAATAAACCGGAACGTAGACCTCGCTCGTAACATATTTTCCAAAACGACCCGAAGCAATTCGTGTCGTTTTGGTCTGTTTTTTTTCTTATTTTGAAAACCAGTTTTTTGGTTATATAATCCAATTCGTTTATTTCAGGAGAATTATGAAAAAATTCGAGAGTAATATTTATGAGAACGCTAAATCTTGGCCATTTGAGGAGGCGCGCAAATTATTATCTCGAAAAGGCGTGAAAGAAAAAGGATACGCGCTGCTGGAAACCGGATACGGTCCGTCTGGATTGCCGCATATCGGGACTTTTGGCGAAGTCGCCCGTACCACCTATGTGAGACATGCGTTCGAGCGTATGACTGGAATAAAAACGAAGCTGTACGCTTTTTCCGACGATCGCGACGGACTGCGTAAAGTTCCCGATAATATTCCCAATAGAGAGATGTTGGCCAAATACATTGGGTTTCCTCTTACGGAAATTCCAGATCCATTTGGAAGTCATGAAAGTTTTGGTCATCACAATAACAATAAACTGATGGAATTTTTAGATTCGTTTGGATTTGAATATGAATTTCGAAGCGCCACCGACTGCTATAAAAAAGGACTTCTTAACGATATTCTCCTGAAAGTTTTGAGCCGCCATGAAGAAATTTTAGAGGTGATGTTGGCCAGTTTAAGGGAGGAGCGGGCCGCAACTTACAGTCCGTTTTTACCGATTTCTCCAAAAACTGGACGGGTTTTGCAGGTGAAAATCGAAGAATATCGGGTGAACGACGGAACAATTATTTTTAAAGATGAAGATGGCGCGTTGACAGAACTTCCGGTAATAGACGGAAATTGCAAGCTGCAGTGGAAGGTGGATTGGGCGGCCCGCTGGGCGGCCTTCGGCGTCGACTATGAAATGGCCGGCAAAGATCTTATTGATTCGGTTAAATTGTCCAGCAAAATATGTGAAATTTTAGGCGGAACTCCTCCGGATGGATTCAATTACGAGCTGTTTTTGGATGAGGAAGGCAAAAAAATATCAAAATCCAAAGGAAACGGACTTGGAGTTGACGAATGGCTGCGATATGCTCCGCCGGAAAGTTTATCCAATTTTATGTTCGCCTCTCCCAAAAGCGCAAAAAAATTGTATTTTGACGTTATTCCAAGGCAAATAGACGATTATACTTCTCATTTGCGAAATTTTGAAAATCAGGAGCCGGATAAACAAATAAACAATCCGGCGTGGCATATTCATGGAGGAAATCCTCCCAAACCAGAGGCGGAAATATCTTTTTCCTTACTTTTGAATCTCGTCAATGTGTGCAATACGGACGATAAGGATATCCTATGGGGATTTATAAAAAAATATAGAAGCGACGCTTCACCCGAGACAATGCCATTTCTTGACGCCCTTGCGCAGTATGCCATCAACTACTATCGGGATTTTATTAAATCGAAAAAGCGTTATGCGTCTCCGACGAATTTGGAGAAAGAAGCGCTGGAGGATCTTTTGTCGGAACTGAACAATCTAAATGGATCGGAAAAGGTTGACGAGCTCCAGAGTATTGTATTTGAAGTCGGAAAAAGGCATAATTTTCCAGATTTAAAAACGTGGTTTGGCTCTTTATATCGTTGTTTGTTGGGGCAGGATGACGGACAGCGCAAGGGATCTTTCATTATGCTTTACGGGCTGGATAATACGAAAAAGCTGATCGAAGAGGCATTGGAAAGGAAATAGGTGGGTAAAAAAGCGCTTTCTCAAATTTTGGAGTGGTTTTCGGACGTCGGAGTATCAGATGTTACGTCAAATATCAGTTCTCTTAATCGGGAAACAAAGAGAGAAGCGTCGACTCTAGCGGAATTAAAGGAAGTAATTTCCAAGGTGGATATTTCCTTGAAAAAATGCGCCCTCAATATGGTTTTCGGAGTCGGTAATGAAAAAGCCGACATACTGCTGCTTGGAGAAGCGCCTGGAGCGGAAGAGGATAAACAGGGAATTCCGTTTGTCGGCCAGAGCGGTCAACTGCTGGACAAGATTTTAGCGGCGGTTGGACTGGATCGGACAAAGGTGTACATAACCAATATTCTTCCCTGGAGACCTCCTGGAAATAGAACGCCCTCCAATCAAGAAATAGATTTATTTAGGCCTTACGTTCTAAAACACATTTCTTTGATTAATCCGAAGATTGTGGTGTGTCTCGGAGGAACGGCCGCCAAAGCTCTGTTGCAAACGACCGTCGGTATAATGCAGCTGCGGGGGAAATGGACGAAAGTCGACGGCCTCTCCGCTAGGATTATCCCTACGTTTCATCCGGCGTATCTACTGCGTTCTCCCTCTCAAAAAAGAGAGGTTTGGCTGGATTTTCTCAATGTCGTAGGCGCTCTGTAAAAATTTATTCAGCCGATTCCATTGTCTCGTCGGAATTCAAAAACGAAATATACTCGAGCGATTGCGTTTCTCAATCCAATATTTCTAGCGATGGAAGCGCCTTTATTTTCATGTAGTTACCTGGGAGGGTAAGACACCCTCGCCTTTAGGCGAAGACTTCAGTATGATAAGGAGATGGAGTACAGAAGAAGTAGTCACAGTTTATATGATTTAAAGTATCACTTAGTATTTTGTACGAAGTACAGATACAGAGTGCTGACAGGAATAGTTGCAACAAGGACAAGAGAATTAATAGGAGAAGTATGTACAGCAAACGATGTTACAATTGTGAGAGGTGGATTAAGTCCGGACCATGTACGCCTGTTGTTGTCAATACCGC
>JAISMI010000058.1 GCA_031276835.1 Holosporaceae bacterium
TTACGATAAAACCAGGAGGCGATTTTTCTGATCCTTTTTTAACACGTAGCAAGAACGGAGATTCCACTTTTTTGAACTGTGAATTTACGATCATGGAAGGCCAATATGCTAAGCGAAAAATCTTCGACAAGATCGGAATTTCCGGCTCAGATCAATGGATCAACATTGGGAAATCCCGCATCCGCGCCATTTTGGAGTCGGCGAAAAACATCAACCCGAAGGACATGTCGGAAACGGCAATGGCAGCCAGAAAGATAAATTCATTCGATGAATTGGACGGACTCGAAATGCTCATAAAAATCGGAATCGAGCACGATCGTAGCGGCGTTTATCAAGATAAAAATAGGGTTGCTTCGATAATTACACCTGATAGTCAAATATACCAAACATACACAGTTGTAACAGATATACCTTGGTGAATGAAATGAGATGTATGACGGAGAAAAGAAATTATGGCTGGAAGTGATTAACATGGCAATTTCAGACGCGATGAATAAACGACTAAACGCTTCGAACAGAAGATTTGCACTCAATTGGCTCTGTCGAGATAACATCGATTTTTTCATTGTATGCGATCTTGCCGGAGTTCATCCGGAAGCCATCAGAAGAGGATTTTTGAAAATAAAAAATAGAAAAAATAGATAAATAGAAAGGAACACAAAATGACCGATAACGACGCGATTTTAAATCGCAATGCTCTCTTATTGTTTTATTTCTGGAGCATGACTCAAAACAAAAATAAGCGAATTGGAGATCTTACACTGGGAGATTTTTTCGAACTTTGCGCACTGTTAACGGAGGTCGAAAATGCAGCAAATTAACGACCTTCTGGATGCAAAACTTATCGAAAAACATCGAAGCCAAGAAAAGAGAAATTATCTCGGAGCGTCGATGCTGGGAGATGAATGTATACGCAAAATTCAACTGCAATATATGCGGCACGAAATGGATTTTTCCGCACAAAATCTTAGGACTTTTGCTATTGGACATTGTCTTGAAGATTTAATTGCCGAGTGGATTCGACTCGCTGGATTTGATCTACGAACACGAAATGAAAATAACGAGCAATTTAGCTTTTCCATAGCCAATGGAAAAATTGCCAGACACGTGGATGGAATAATTTTCAGCGGTCCGGATTTTTTAAAATATCCCCTTCTCTGGGAATGCAAAACCATGTCGAATAAAAGCTGGAACGATACTCAAAAACGCGGAGTTCTCGTGACGAAACCGATGTATTACGCGCAGGTGCAGCTATACATGGCCTACCTCGATCTTGAAGCAAATCCGTGCATGTTTACCGCGCTTAATAAGGACACAAGCGAATTATATCATGAGCTCATTGCCTTTGACGCAGAGGCCGCCCAGCGATATTCCGACCGCGCCGTGCAAATAATCAAAGCCACCGAAAATAACGAACTTTTGCCCTGCGTATCAAGCGATTCCAGTTTCTTCAGGTGCAAAATGTGCGGATTTCGCAATGAATGTTTTAAGAAATAGGATAAAAAATATGAACAGGATTTTAGAAGAAATAGATTCGATCGATTCGGACGAAGCAAAAAATATTTTGCGACAGCACAGAGCGTTATGGGATTTTTTCGGCAATTTGATGCAATTTTTTGTCGAGCATAATGATCGTTTTCTGGATATCGAAGCGTTAGAAAAAGAGAACCTTACCCAATGGGATGACGGAGTTCAATTCGATGCGATTGGCTATAAACAGATAACTGAAAAACATTGCCGTTATTACGTTCCCAAAAATCTTTTTGAACGTCTGATTAAACCTCTGCCTTTGCAAAATTGCGTCGGATTTCTCATGGGCCTGAATTCGCTGTTTGAAGAAGATGGAAAATTATTTTTCGAGAAGCCGTTTAAAGGAAAAGAAGCGAATTTTTACGTTGTAAAAGGTCCGAAAATGGAGAGCCGTAATGACTAACATTTTGTCCGACGCGCTGCAGAGGCGCGGAATCCTGTATCCGAGAGAGGAAGTAACTTTTAACAGATTCACCCGCTGGGGAGAAAACAAAAAATATTGGGGAATAAAATTTGTTGGAGGATATGCAATCGGAGATTTTTCCAATGATTTTCAGGAGAATATTTTTGAAGAAAATTACGATTACGAAACTTGCAAACACGAAATAAAAGCCATTCAAAAAAAGCTTGCGGAAACCAAAAAGCGAGAAAACGAAGAGGCTGCTTTACTAGCTAAAAAAATATGGGATAAGGCAAACAATTGCGAAACGCATCCCTATCTTGAAGCGAAAAAAGTTGAGTCTCACGGACTGAAAATTGATAACAAAACGCTTCTAATACCAGTGTACGACGAAAACGATAATCTCGTTTCTCTCCAGAGAATTTGGGAGAATCCCAATAAAAATAACGACGACGCAAAATTCATCAAAGGATTTTTGGAAAATGGAAAGACGAAAGGTTGTTATTTTACTTTCGGAAAAATTGACGACGAAGTTGTAGTTTGCGAAGGCTATGCAACCGGAGCGACAATTCATAAATGCATAGGGAAAGCTGTAGTTGTAGCGTTTTATTGCGGTAATATCCTGGATGTTGCGAAAATTATTCGCAGAAAATATCCGAAAACAAAGATTATTATAGCCGCGGATAACGATCAGCACAAGCCGAAAAATATGGGTGTTTTGAAGGCGACCGAAGCGGCGGAAGCGGTTTGCGGCATTGTTGTGAAACCGCAATTTAAGGATCTTACAAAAAATCCGACCGATTTCAATGACTTACAAAATTCCGATGGAGAAGATGCTGTACGAAAAACGTTTGCCGAAGCCATGAACAGAGCGAGCCAATTGGATAATTTCGAGCTGACGGAAGACGGATTATTTTACAACGACGGCCGAGGAAAAACGCTGTTCGTCAGCGATTACATTCGCGTTATAGCGGCGACGCGGGAGTACAGCGACAACGTCTCCGGAAAATTGCTGGAAATGAAGATCCGAGAAGACGGTAGACTGGAACGAGTTCGCATTCTTAGCGAATGGCTGTCCGCCAGCGGAGATTTGCTGCGCACGCATTTAGCCAGACTTGGATTTGTAATTTCAACGCGTCCGAATTGCCGCAATCTTTTCAACGAATATCTGAATTTATCACGAACGGATAAAATCATTACATATCTGAATGTTAACGGCTGGACGGATAACATTTTCGTGCTTCCGAATAAAATCGTCGGCAACTGGGATGGCGCCTTTGAAACGGAATCCGTAGACGAGTCCATAAATCAGAAAGGAACGCTGGACGAATGGAAAGAAAACGTCGCAAAATACTGCGTCGGAAATTCGCGTCTGACGTTTTCCGTGTGTCTTGGATTTGCGAGTCTGCTGCTGAAAATTTGTGACGTTGCAAACTGCGGATTCAATCTTGTCGGACAAAGTTCCACCGGAAAAACCACCTGTTTGAAAGTAGCAGCGTCGATATTCGGAAATCCCAAATACATAAGGTTCAAGACTAGATTGAGTTGATTTTCTTGGCAGATTTTCCAGGATATATCAATGAAAAACAAGTATATAAAATATAGCCATATTTTGGAAGGTAAGTTTAGAGAGATTATTAGGC